>JAGQYU010000014.1 GCA_020435885.1 Flavobacteriaceae bacterium | reverse complement strand
CCATTTTCACCTTCTGTATTTACATAAAAATCATTACCATTTTTAAAAAACCTGTAATTAACCTCTTTATTTGAAAAGCTTATATTATTAAAATTACCCAAAACCATACTTGAATCAGCAATTTGCATGGCCAAATCGTGATGTGAATTTTTCCATAAAGCATATTCTTGCTCATGACATGATTTACAAGATTCTGAGCCCGTAAACTCCATAGTTCTATTTGCTAAAGAATTATCTTTCGACGTATTATTATCAGTACTTTGGCAAGAAAAATTAAAAAGGCCTATGATAATTAAGAGAATGTTTGTTTTAAAAAAGGTCATAAGATTGTACTATTCGGTGTAAAAGTATGTTTTAAAGGATTTAAATTTAAAACTAAGTAAAATTATAATTGAATTTTTGCTACAATGATATTAAAACATATAGATTTCAATAAACACTTGATAGATTTTAGTAAAACAGTTTACTTAAAAAGTATGATTTTTAATAAATCACTTAAAATTATAGTATTATTTTACTTAACTTGTATTTCAATGATGTTTAAGGAGAATTCAGTATTTTATTGTTTCTTTAGCTTAAGCAATTTATGAAAAAAAACAAGAAAACATTTTTTAGGACTTATTCATTGGTCATAATACTTAGCCTTAGTCATTATGGATTTTTATGGTCTCAAGAAATTGTAAAAGAGACATTTACGTATAAAGATACACTTCAATTAGATTTTTATTCCATCATAGAGAAAATTAATCCTGAACGTCCTCTAATAGTAATTGTTCATGGAGGAGGTTTTTCCAAAGGAAAGCGAGATGGTTCAAAGATTGTCAAATTTGCCAACTATTTTGTTGCTCAAGGATATGCAGTGGCATCTATAAGCTATCATCTAACACGTAGAGGAACTTCTTTTGGTTGTGATTGTAGTGATGATGATAAAGTTAAAACTTTTGTTGATGTGGCTCAGAATATAGCTGATGCGGTACTGTTTTTACAAAATAAGAGTAATGAGTTTGAGTTTGATATTGATAAAACGATCTTAATGGGAAGCAGTGCTGGGGCAGAAGGGGTCTTGAACTTAGTTTTTATGAAAGATGATTATAGGTTTAGCCATATCCCCAAATTTCCTGTGGCTGGAATAATTTCGCTTGCAGGTGCTGTTCTTGATAAAGAATATATCACAGACAGTACTAAAGTGCCGGTTATGTTTTTTCATGGTGTTAAAGACAAATTAGTGCCATATGAAACTGCCTCACATCATTTTTGTAATAGTGATACTGATGGATATTTAATTCTCGATGGTTCAGAAGCCATGGCAAAACGATTAGAGCTTTTAAACACCTCATATATTTTAGCATTTAGTACTGAAGGAGGACATGAATGGGCAACTTTAGGATACAAGTACACCGATCTGATCAAGTGCTTTATTGAACAAGTAATTATTCTTAAGTTATTTTTACAAACCAAAATTCAACTTAAAAAATAAATCTCCAATGCAGCGCATCGGAGATTTTGACTAACTAACAAATAATTATTAATGTAATTGTCTTTTCTTACTGTATTACACAGGATGAAGGTCTTTGTTATCAGATCATATCTAATGAAAATGCTTTTGGACGTATCATGCTTTCTTCATATACATTCCCAAACCTATCAGTTATTTTAACGTCCAAAGTAGTATCGGGAGAAGAAGCTGTTACCTTGAACATATGTGTAGTTTCATCAGTAACGAATGCCGAAGTAGGCTCAGAACCTACATTGAGTCTCAATGCTTCATAAGAAATGATATGTAGGGGATCGAGTATTTTTACCCTTGTAACCGTTAGCGGTTGTCCGTTTTCGGTTACCTCGATTTGCCATCCACTGTCATACCCCCAAACATTGATCAATACCTCATTGTTTGAATTAGGTAGTGCGAATGGACCTGAATATACCGAGAGTTCACTTTCGGTAGCGTTGGGTGCAAATTCAGCCGCCGTAATGTGGATACTGTTCAAATCGTAGGTTCTAAACTGATAATCTGCATCGAAACCGATACTCTTATATTGCCATTGTATCTCTTTACCATTGATTTGCCATATACCATACCCGCCGGGGCTGCCGTCTTTGCAAATGTGATTTCCGGCATAACCATCTTTTCCAGTCCACCACCAGGTAGCGCAGATAGCACCGGTATTGTGTTCCATCACGGTGGGATTTTCTTCAACGGTAAAATTAATATGGCTGTGCCCGGTCAATATATGAACGTTGGTAAAACCATCTAAACGGCTCATTAATTGCGATGCATTGCCTAACCTGAACGTATCTACTTGATTTCCTGTCTGGTCTAATGACGGATTTCGGTAGATTGGGGTATGGGTTGCAATAACAATTGGGGTGCTTTTATCGGTAATGGCTGTTAGATCTTTGGTTAACCATTCCAACTGTTGTGTAGTAATACGCTCATTATAATCGCGGTCGCCAATAGTCCCTTCACTACCGCCATTGTTTAAATATACCACATCATCCAATACCACATAATGCACTTGCCCGAGGTTAAATGAATAATAGGTTGGCCCTAATATATTGCGGTAACTATCTTCGGCTAGCCGGTCATCGGCGAAATAGGGGTCATTGTCATGATTGCCAATTACATTGAAAACAGGGGAATGCAACTGGTTCATATAAGGAATATAATCATTAAGATTAAAATTGTTACTGTACCAATATAAGTCCCATGTTAGATCGCCCAGGGTGAGTACGTAAACTTTAGTTCCAGCACTAGAATAGGCATCTATCATAGCATTGACATCAGGCAAAACGTTGTTGTTAAACTGATCGAGGTCGTCATTCCGGTTTGCCAGGTGCCAATCGGCCATAGCAAAAACCACATGCTGGTCGTTGTTCGCTGCTACAAGCGAAAAGTCGTGCTGTTCTGTTACACTTTGACTTTTTGTGAGGCGTTTAAAAAACTGAGGCGCATTTCCATTGGCAGGTACTTCATAATTGCCAGGTATTGATATAAATACAAATCCCGATACTTTATCAGAAGGCAGGTAATAAATACCATCGGCATCGGTTGTTGTAACCTCTACACCATCAGAAACCACTACACCTGAAACGCCCACACCATTACTGAACACAATGCCTTTAATGGTCATCCCATCGACATCGGGCACATAATAATCACTAACAATATTTAATTGCAATGTACCTAATGTGAGGGATTTGCTATTACGGGATATCTCAAGTCGATACCTTCCAGAAGGTATACCAACCGGCAGTATCATGGTTGCAGAACTGCTTGTGGTTGAAGTAATTATTGTACTATAACTAATTGTAGTATCTGAAACTAATATCCATTCTATTTTGTCTCCATTTTGAAAACCTTTACCGTCAATGCTAATTTCACTTTTGGCTGTAACGTTAATAGTAGGTGGAATAAAGACCTCGGTAATGCCAAGTTCGTTATAATCAGGAACAATATTATCTTCTTTACTGCAACTGGCTAACCCGAGAGCTATAATATTAAGGCTGACAATATTGGTAACACCACCTATTCCCATCTTGACAAATTTTCTGCGTGTATGCTTCATAGTGCTATTTCTTGATTGGTTTTAATTAAATGATAAAGTTATTTAGTATATTAAACACTTAATTTAAGCTCATAAAAATCCCCGATATATTACTATATGTCGGGGATTTCTGACTAACTCAAATATTTTTTTCAATAGCTTATGAACTCCACCAAACAGGAGTTTTAATATTACTGTCACGTCTTATCTGTATCCATTATTTGTTGGATCAGTCTCTAATAAAGCAGGGTTCAATAAAATCTCTTCTGCGGGAATTGGAAAGAGAACATGATGCGGTTGTATGTTGGCTGCCGGATCATAAGAACAGTGTCTGGTGTTTTGGATAACATCTAGCAAAATACCCCAACGAACGAGATCCATACGGCGATGACCTTCTCCACCTAATTCCCACTTACGTTCATCATAAATGGCTTGGCGGAATTCTTCTTGAGACATTCCGGTATAAGGTTGGTCTGGCTCATAAGCACGTTCTCTTACCTTATTGATGTATTGATAAGCATTATTAGGACCATTTAACTCATTCTCAGCTTCTGCTGCCATTAAATATACATCAGCCAAACGGAATACTATATAATTATCGCCATGGTTTTCACGTGGTGAATTTATTTGGTCTAAGTTCCACATCTTTGGCATATACTGAAATTTAAGCTCATAGCCCAAGTACTCTTCGGCAATATTCATAGCTCTTCGTAAATCATCAGTAGGGAATACATCTACAAAACCACACTTTGCAACGGCAAGACCATAGCCTGTAAACCCTTCGTTTCTATCATCCAGGGCAGCAGTTAACGCTGCTCTATCTGCGCTTCTTCTAGGCTCATCTCGAATACGAGGACTATAAATACTGGTTATAATATTCGGATTAAGATCTTTTACAAAAACAATTTCAAAGATATTCTCCGCATTGTATTCGTTATTAGGATCAAATATATCTTCGTAGTTATCCAGTAACTGATGTGGTGAACTATTAATAACCTCAACAGCTTTGTCTCTTGCATTTTGCCAATCTTTAAGAATGAGATGGATTTTAACCATCAAGGTTGCTGCTGCCCATGAGGTTGGTCTTCCTTGTTCACTTTGAGTGTAAGAGGATGGAAGGAGGTTTTGGGCATTCTGTAGGTCTGTAATAAGGTCTTGTCTTATTAGAGTTTTATTATAGCGAGGCAACACTTGTACTTCGTCTATAGATAAATTATCTCTGTAATAAGGAACATCGCCAAAAATATTTGTGAGATGGTAATACGCAAATGCCCTCAAGAATAACGTTTCTCCTAAAAACTGATCATTCCCTTGTTCTGTAATATTTGGGTTATCAGTTACCCTATCAATTATAATATTTGCGTCTTGTATAATTTTATACAATTGTATCCATGTATCTCTTGCGCCAGCATCTCGATCTTCATCAAGTAAATAATCATTACAATCCCTAAGCACCCCGCCACCTTCCCTACTGGGTTCTATAACATCGGCACCATATTCATAATATTTGGTAAGGCCATAACTTCCATACATAGAGCCATCATAAAGAGGCACATATAATCCATTAACTGCTGCTTTTGCTTCAAGATCAGAATTAAAGAATATGGTAGGAGATAAAATATCTCTCGGGTCTTCTTCTAAAAAATTGGCACAGCTTGATGAAACAAGTATTACTAAAAAAAGTGTTATAAATTCTTTTATATATTTTTTCATGATGATGAATTTTATTTAAAATGTAACATTTAGCCCTAACATCAACGTTCTTCCATAAGGATATTCGCCTCTTGAAAAACCTGAAGTTATGTTATCGCCTCCGTAAAAATTTGTTTCAGGGTCAAAAAGCCTAAAGTTAGATATTAAGAATAAATTACTACCTGAGAAATAGATGTTAGCACTTTTAATTGTATCAAAGCCTAATTTTTTTACAGGTAAATTATATCCTATAGTAATATTTTTAAGTCTTAAGTGAGAACCATCTTCTACCATTTGAGAATTGTTCTTAACATCTGCCAATGTAGCTACTGCACCTGCTCTGGGTATGTCAGAGGTTTGGTTATCGGGTGTCCATCGATCTAAAGTTTCTATATATTTATTAGATTCAGGTCGTCCAAAAAATGCTGATTGGGTTAAAATGTTAAATACCTCATTCCCATAGGTTCCCTGAAAATATATGTCTAGATTAAAGTTTTTCCAACTTATACTATTCTGAAAACCACCAATAAAATCGGGTTGCGAAGTACCCAATACCCTAAAATCTTCTTCAGAAATAGTTCCGTCTTCATTGGTATCTCTGTATCGCGGTCCACCAACAGTTTGCCCTGAAATACCAGAAGCATCTATCTCATCCTGAGTCTTCCATGTTCCCAGATAATCAACACCCATAAACACTGGTATAGGTTCTCCTACAATAAGCCTGGCAGCAGGCCCTCCACTAGTTGGTGATGCAATATCTATAAAATCTACACCGCCAAGATCAAGTACTTTACTTCGGTTACCCGATAAGGTAAGAGTAGTTGTCCATTTGAAATTTTCATTAGACACATTCGTACTGTTAATATTTAATTCCAAACCTTTGTTCTCTATTGAACCCAAGTTTTGTAGTTTACTTGTAAATCCAGTTTGTCTAGGTATTTGTACATTTAACAACAGGTCTTCGGTAGTTTTGTGATAATAATCAAGCTCTATTTTAAGTTTATTATCAAAGAATCCTGTTTCAAGTCCAATATCCAATTGTCTGGTTGTTTCCCATTTTAAATTGTCATTTGCAGGTCGGCCATTTTGAACAGCATATTGTATAATATCATTAAAATAAGCACTCTCACCACGAAGGATTGCTAAACTCCTGAATGATTCGATAGCCTGACTACCAGAATAGCCATAGCTTAAACGTAGTTTTAGGGTGCTAAAAGTGTTTAAATCTTTTATGAATTGTTCCTCACCAAGTTTCCACGCTACAGCAGCGGATGGAAAGAAAGCGTAGGCATTATCGGAAGTGGCAAAACGTGAAGATCCATCAACCCTACCTACCAAGGTTAACAGGTATTTGTTTTTGAAATCATAATGTGCCCTTGTAAGCCAAGACACAAGCTGAAAACTATCCCATGCAGTTCCGATAACATTTCGGGTAGGATCTGAACCATTAGCCAGATCATTGTAAGAAAGCACATCATTTGCAAAGCCAAAGCCTTCTGCAAAATTTCCTTCTGCCCTAAAAGTTTGCCAGGTAAACCCTGCCAATAAATCCAATGTATGGTCATCATTAAAAGAGGTTGAATAGGATAGTGTGTTTTCATTCAAAAAATTAACACTTGACGTATACCCAACACTACCACTACCTCCCTCATTTGTAGCTAAGTTTTCAGGTAGTGCTGCGGGTAAGTAGAAATTATCTTTATTATAGTTTAATTCTGTTCCAAAGGTCGATTTGAAAATAAGGCTTTTAATAGGCTCATATTGGAGATAGAAATTACCAAAAACATTTGTTATTTGATTATTGGATTGCCTTAGCTGAATATCAGCCTCCGGGTTACGGGCAATACTTGCAGATACCGGGTTAGCATCAGTAAAAGTCCCATCTTCGTTATAAATAGCCCTATTGGGTAACCCGGCACTATAAAGAGCCGCATCCAGATTAACTTTGTTTTGTTCTCTGTTAATTCGCGATACGTTCATTTTAAGGCCGGTATCAAATTTATCTGAAATTTCTAAATCTAAGTTAGACCTGAAAATGTATTTTTTAATACCCGATCCCCTTATAATACCTTGTTGATCGAAATAGTTACCGGAAACGTAATATTTAACATTTCTTTTCTCCGATTGTCCAGATACTGAAACGTCAACATTAGAAACCGGAGCTTTATGAGTAATCTGCTCGAGCCAGTTGATATTTGGTACATTGGCAATGTCAGGAAAAGGCAATACTGTGTTTCTAAATTCAGCATCTTCGTTTGCATATGCAGCATGCTGCGGACCGTCTAAGAATTCAACCTTATTTAAAATTTTCTGCATACCCGTATACATGTTTATAGACACAGATGGTATACCTGGGGAAATACCTTTACCGGTTTTAGTCGTTATCAAAACTACACCATTAGCTCCGCGAGTTCCATAAATAGATACTGCTGTTGCATCCTTTAAGATTTCTACGGACTGAATATCACTACTATTAAGATTGTTCAAGTTAAAATCATTTCCTGCAATAAATCCATCAATTACATACAACGGATCATTATTACCCTGAATTGAATTTCCTCCACGAATCCTTATAATACTGGATGCACCTGGTGCTCCATTGGTTTGGGTTACATGTACACCTGAAATACGACCTTGTAAAACTTGGTCTATTCTGGATGATGGGATATTTACCAGAGCTTCACCTTTAACAGACCCTACAGAGCCTGTGAGGTTTTCTTTTCTGGTAGTTCCATATCCTATTATTACTATTTCATCCAAATTTTCCTGACTTTCTGTAAGTGCAATTTCAAAATAGGATTGCACTCCTATTACAACTTCCTTGCTTTCATAACCTAAAAAAGAAATGAGTAGTGTTGTACCATTATCATCAGGAACTGATAACGAAAATTTACCGTCAAAATCCGTTACTGTAGCAACAGAGCTATTCTTAACCTGTACTGCAGCCCCCGGAAGAGGTGTGTTGTCGTTGCCAGTTACAACACCTGAAATAGTCCTAGTTTGGCTATACGAAAACCAAGAAAGCAAAAGCAGGATAAACAGCAAAGACTTTTTAAAAGAATGTTTCATGATAAATAATTTGATTCATTAAGTTAGTTAACATCAAAAAAGAATATCGCATACATAACAATAGTGTTTTGGATAATTTCCTTTCTTTTATTTATCAAATATAACTAAAAAAAACTTATATAAAATTATAATTAACATAAAAATGACTAAAAAATAATATATTTTAATTTCATTTAGTTTCTTTTTAATGATTTTATAACTTTAATTTAATGTTGGCTTTAAAATTAATTACTATA
>JAGQYU010000117.1 GCA_020435885.1 Flavobacteriaceae bacterium | reverse complement strand
GTTCATTATACAGCACCTCATCATTAGTAACAATACTCGAAAAAGTGTCATTAAAAACATCTCTGAGGATTGATGATGCTCTGTCAAGTTCTGACAACACTTTCGAAGGCGCTTGTGCTTTGGGCAATTGTTTGCTTAAATTTACCCAACGTTGCAGCGAGTTTTGCAAATCTTGATCTAGCTCTGCTACTTTTATACCTTCTGCTACTGTTCTGAGAATAACTCCAAAACCTTTAGGTTTAATGCTTTTTGCAAGTCGTTTTAATCTTTCTTTTTCTTTATTACTCGATATTTTTTGCGATACCGAAACTCTGTCAGAAAAAGGAACTAATACCAAATATCTACCGGCTATAGAAAGTTCTGAGCTTATTCTAGGCCCTTTTGTAGATATAGGTTCTTTAACAACTTGTACTAATAGATTTTGACCAGCTTTTAACACTTGGTCAATAGCTCCGTTTTTATCGATATCTTTATCAAAACGGAAACTCTTTAAAGTGAAATCTTTTAGCTTACCTGTACTTACCAATCTGGTGTAATTAGATAAAGAAAGTAACTGCGGACCAAGATCATGATAGTGTAAAAACGCATCTTTATCACTACCTACATCTACAAAAGCCGCATTTAAACCTGATAATGTCTTTTTAATCTTGGCAAGAAAAATATCTCCAACATTAAAATTATTATCAGCCGTTTCTTTATGTAATTCTACCAGCCTACCGTCTTTTAATAAGGCAAAATCTATATCAGAGGAATTTGATCTAATAATTAATTCGGTTTTCACTCTGTATATGTTTTGCTTCTACATAAAACATGTAGAAAAATTAAAAAATAGTTACAGGTTAATTTTTTTGTTAACCCGATGAAATTTGTGTTTTACAAATTTCTTTCAAAGAACGATTTTGAATTCTTTTTACAAAGAAAAAATAGCACTAGGCTATTTTTTCTTTTTGTGTCTGTTTTGTCTACTCCTTTTTTTACGCTTGTGAGTAGATATTTTACTGCGTTTTCTTTTTTTACCGCTTGGCATATTTGTATTTTTTGAATGATTAGTTTATTTTACAGGTACATTTTTCTTAACACCTTCTACAAATACTTTAGCAGGCTTAAAAGTTGGAATATTATGTGCCGGAATTTTAATTGTAGTGTTTTTAGAAATGTTTCTTCCTGTTTTTTCAGCTCTGGTCTTAATTATAAAGCTACCAAAGCCTCTTAAATATACATTTTCATCCTTTTCCAAAGCGGTTTTTACTTCTTTCATAAAGTCTTCAACTACTCTCAGTACATCAGCCTTCTCAATTCCAGATTTTTCTGAAATACTAGCTACTATCTCTGCTTTTGTCATTTTATTTATTTTAATTTATTATTAATTGTTGTTTATGTAATTTTGGGTGGCAAATATAAGATATTAAATCAATTTCAAAAAGCTAAATCATTAAAATTTAACTAGATAAAACCAAATATATTGCATACGCATACAAAAACATCATCTTTTTCTAAAACTTTAATTTTCTGGTACTTACAAAACAAAAGAGATTTACCTTGGCGGAATACCACCAATCCTTATTTTATTTGGTTATCTGAAATCATTTTACAACAAACCAGAGTTAATCAAGGGTTGGAATATTACCTGCGTTTTATAGAAACTTTCCCTAGTGTTAAAGATCTGGCTGATGCCGATGAAGAAGCTGTATTAAAACTTTGGCAAGGGCTTGGTTACTATTCCAGAGCCAGAAATTTACATTTTTCAGCTAATTATGTAATGAATGAGCTGAATGGCGAATTTCCTACAACTTATAAAGAACTTCTAAAACTAAGAGGTGTGGGTGATTATACAGCCTCAGCAATTGCTTCTATTTGTAATAATGAGTCCACGGCTGTTGTTGATGGTAATGTGTATAGAGTGCTTGCCAGATATTTTGGTGTTAAAACCCCTATAAATTTTTCCAAAGGAATTAAAGAATTCAAAGAACTTGCCCAAAAACTGATTGATAAAGATGAGCCCGGCAACTACAATCAAGCTATTATGGAGTTTGGAGCCACACAATGCAAGCCTCAAAACCCGGATTGCAATAATTGCCCACTTAACTCGGGTTGTTTTGCATTTGCAAATAATACAGTTGACAGCCTTCCCGTTAAGGAAAATAAACTAAAAATTAAAAAAAGGTATTTCAATTATATTGTCCTGATTGATACTCATAATCAAACAAAAATCTCAATCCGCAATAAAAAAGGAATTTGGCAAGGCTTGTATGAATTTCCTTTAATAGAAACTTCTTCGGAAATACATCCAGAAGAACTAGTTCAGTCAGAAGAATTTCAATCTATCGTTGATCAACATAATTTTAAACTCAGCACTTTTAATCAGCAAAGTATAGTCCACAAGCTTTCTCATCAACATTTATATACAAAGTTTTGGGTGGTCAATTGCAAAGAAAAGCTGAATAATGCCATTCTGTGGGATGATTTTGAAAACTATCCTGTACCAATTCTGATCCACAATTTTGTAGCATCTTTTAAAGATAATGTGTAATTATTTTTTCACTATCTTTGGCATATAATTCAAGAACATGGCAGGAACGTTAAATAAAGTGATGTTAATAGGGCATTTAGGTGATGAAGTAAAAATGCACTATTTTGATGGAGGTAATTCTATTGGCCGTTTTCCTGTAGCAACAAACGAAACCTACACCAACAGACAAACTGGTGAAAAAGTGGTTACTACAGAATGGCACAATATTGTGGTACGTAATAAGCTTGCCGAAATTTGTGAAAAATTTTTGAGCAAAGGTGATAAAGTATATTTGGAAGGAAGGCTAAAAACCCGCCAATGGGATGCACAAGATGGTACAAAAAAATATACTACTGAAATACATGTGACAGACATGAACTTCTTAACTACAAAGAAAGAATTGGAAGGCGGCCAAAGCCAACCATCAGCTCCGGCTGCTCCTAAGCAGAGCACTGCTTCGGCAGAGCCCCCTCAAGATTATGATGACGATCTCCCGTTTTAAGTTTAACTAAATAAGTAGTAATTGGACCCTGAGCCGTCGAGTTTATTTTTAGCAATTTCCATAGACTGGCCGTTTACAATCGGTTTAATAGCACTTTTTGTGCTTTTAATTTGCTCCGCTCTCATATCCGGATCGGAAGTGGCTTTCTTTTCTCTTTCAAAAACTGATCTGGATTCAGCCGATAATACATCCGGTAAAAAAGAAATAGTAAGCAAATTGCTAGAACAACCTAAAAAATTACTGGCTACCATATTAATAGCAAACAATTTTATCAATATCCTAATTGTATTATTATTTGCCTATTTAGGCGAATATTTCTTTAGCGGTATTGCTTCTAAATTGCTACGCTTTTTACTGGAAGTGGTACTGGTTACTTTCTTAATATTATTATTTGGTGAGGTTCTTCCAAAAATATATGCTAACAGAAATGCCTTGCGATTTTCCTTTTTTATGGTGCTTCCGTTACGGATATTAAATGCTTTTTTATCAATTTTCAGTGTACCCTTATTGAACTTAACGAACCTTGTTGAAAAACGTTTAGGCAAGAAAAATTCTGACTTTTCTGTTGAAACCTTATCGCAAGCCTTAGAACTTACTTCTGAAGAGGCTACTACAAAAGACGAGCAAAAAATATTACAAGGAATTGTTACTTTCGGAAATACTGAAACCATACAGGTTATGTGCCCCAGAATGGATGTTTTTGCTATTTCTGATAATGAAAGTTTTACGGAAGTAGTAAAAAAAATTGTTGAATACGGCCATTCACGGATACCTGTGTACAACGAAAATATCGACAATATTGTAGGCATACTTTACACAAAAGATATTTTGCCTCATCTGTCAAAGAAATCTTTTCAGTGGAAAAAAATTCTACGTGAACCATTCTTTGTTCCGGAAAATAAAAAACTGGATGATCTTCTAAAGGATTTTCAGGAAATGAAAAACCATTTAGCCATTGTTGTTGATGAATATGGAGGTACATCGGGTATTGTAACCCTAGAAGATGTAATTGAAGAAATTGTTGGCGATATTAGTGATGAGTTTGACGATGATGATCTTTCTTATTCAAAAATTGACGATTACAACTACGTTTTTGAAGGAAAAATTGCCTTGAAAGATTTTTACAAAGTACTCAAAATTGACGAAACTGTATTTGAAGAACACAGAGGAGAGGCGGAAACCTTAGCAGGTTTTATTTTAGAGATCAATGCTAATTTTCCTAAAAGAAATGAATTAATTTTGTTTAATGACTATACTTTTAAAATTGAAGTATTAGACAAAAAACGCATAAAACAAGTAAAAGTAACACTACCCAATGAAACTGTTTAAACAATTTTTCCTTTTACTATTTGTTTTGATAATAGTATCCGCATGCAATGAAGATACCGTTCCAAAACCCAAAGCATTTTTAAGATTGGCTTATAATGATGCTGATTATCATTCTGTAAATACAACTTGCCCTTATACTTTTGAAGTATCTAACAATGCTTCTGTTACTTTTAATAATAAATGCTGGGTAAATATTAACTATCCAACACTAAAAGCTTCCTTAAATATTACCTACAGACCTGTTGAAAACAATTTGAATGAACTATTGCAAGAATCCGAAAAACTGACTTACAATCATGCTATAAAAGCAGATGGTATTAGTGTTCAACCTTACATAAATATTGATAATAAAAAATACGGAAGTTTGTCTGAAGTTACCGGAGATGCAGCATCGTCCATACAATTTCACTTAACTGATAGTTCTAAAAACTTCATAACAGGTGCTTTATATTTTGAAGTAAAACCTAACTACGATTCCATTTTGCCTGCCATTAAATATTTGGAAAAGGATGTAAAACATTTAATGGAAACTCTGAAGTGGAAAAATTAAATTTTAAATGATTCAATCCAATTATAAATATACCAAAACCATAAGAATATGGTTAATTATTGGTTTAATTATGCTTCTTGGGCAGGTAGTCCTTGGCGGAATAAC
>JAGQYU010000116.1:2817-3265 GCA_020435885.1 Flavobacteriaceae bacterium | reverse complement strand
TATGTTCTTCACAAGTTACCACACATTTGGTTTTAGCTACAGATTTTAAAATAGCCTCTTCATCCAAAGGTTTTATGGTATGTATATTTATGATCTCGGCAGAAATGCCCATTTTCTCTAATTCTTCACCTGCGAGGATAGATTCCCATACTAAATGCCCAGTAGCAATGATGGTTACATCAGTACCTTCATTGATCATAACGGCTTTACCTACTTCAAATTTTTGATCAGCAGGGGTAAACACTGGTACAGAAGGTCTGCCAAAACGTAGATACACAGGCCCGTTATAATCTGCAATAGCAATAGTGGCTGCTTTAGTTTGGTTATAATCGCAAGTATTAATGACTGTCATACCGGGTAACATTTTCATTAAACCTATGTCTTCCAGTATTTGATGTGTAGCACCATCTTCACCTAAGGTAAGCCCTGCATGCGAAGCACAAATCTT
>JAGQYU010000116.1:0-2644 GCA_020435885.1 Flavobacteriaceae bacterium | reverse complement strand
CTATCAGGATTTTCTTTGGCAAATTCTTCCATTTTTAGCGAGGGAGTTAAATCTGCGCAAAGTGCAACAACATTAGGGTTTGTTCTACCAAGTTCTGTTAAACCTGCTCCAAAACCACTTCTAGTGTCTTTTTTTTCTGTATAAGGGTATTTTTTCATGATTAACTATTGAAAATATTTTTGGCAAAAATAGAAATACTATTTGTTATTGGCGGCTAAAATTTCATCATTTCTTTATAGAACTTATGAACAGGAAAGCCCATAACTGTGAAAAAACTACCGTCAATTTTTTTGACACCAATGTAGCCAATCCACTCTTGTATTCCATATGCGCCGGCTTTATCAAAAGGTTTATAATTTTCTATATAAAAATCAATTTCTTCAGGTGTTAGCTCTTCAAAATAAACAATGGTTGTATCATTTATGATTTTGGTAGATTTTTTGGTTCGAATACAGATAGATGTTATCACTTCATGATGTTGTCCGCTAATATCTGATAGCATTTTTTTTGCTTCGGCTGTATTTTTTGGTTTACCTAGAATTTTTCCAGAAAATCTTACCAAGGTGTCTGCCGTAATTAAAATATCGTTGTCTTTTAGTTCCTCTTCGTATGCGTTTGCTTTTTGCTCTGCCAGGTAACTAGTTATTTCATTACCATGCAGGTATTTAGGGTAATCACTTTCATCAATATCAATTTTTTTTACTACAAATTCTAACCCTAGTTCTTTAAGTAATTGTTGTCTTCTGGCTGAGCCTGAAGCTAAAATAATGTTGTAATTCTGTAATTTTTTACGAAGCATAATAAATATTTAATGAAATTACCAAAATTGAAAGTATGCCCAAAAGCATAATTATCTTTAGTAATTTACTGGTGTATGTATAGTCTTTTTTAGATTTTGCATATAGTATTTTGGTCATAAAATGCAAAAAGGGCAATAAGACCACAATCAGCATATAAGCCAGTATAACAGGCACTTCCATAAAATTAGCAAAGCTATAATGGGTTACCAAAATTAGAGGCACAAAACTCACAATAAAAACAATGTAATTACTTCTTTTTCTGCCTACTAATATAGGTAGTGTTTTCATATTTAGTTTAAGATCTCCATTTACATCTTCAATGTCTTTAACCATTTCTCGCAAAAGCATAAAAATAAATGCAAAAATGGCATAATCAGTCAGTACTTTAAATGCATAGTATTGATCTACAGCATTTTCTTCTGTTACTTTTGGGATGATATCAAATATTCCTACAATTAAGATACTTAAAGAAACTAATAATGAGACGATTACATTACCAATTATAGGCAATCTTTTGAGTCCGGAATTGTAAACTTTAAGCAGTAAAGCGGTAATAATAAATATGGAAATGTATCCTAATTGATGTATATGATAAGCAATGTAAAAACCGATTAAAATTCCTGCAAAAGTGGTGATGTAATACAAATTAGTAGCCAAAGAAACACTTACTTTTTTTGACACTAAAACCTTAGAGGGTTTGTTGATTTTATCAGCTTCCAGATCGTAAACATCATTTAAAATATTGCCACCTGCTGCAATTAAAACAGTAGAAAGCATCAATAAAATAAAGTGAAATGTGTCTAAAGTTGTATCAACTGAAAAGATGGAAAAATACACATATTTGAACAAAATCTGAATGAGGCAAATCATTATAAGGTTTTTCCACCTTATCAGCTTAAAAAATGTGCCTACACTCATTGAAAGCTCTTTTTTACTCGGTCTAAATTTCGTTTGCTGTCGCGGTCTTTGATAGATTCTCTCTTATCATGTAGTTTTTTTCCTCGGCAAAGGGCAATCTCTAATTTTGCCCATCCTTTTTCAGTAAGGAATAATCTAAGCGGTATAATAGTAAGCCCCACATTTTGGACTTCTTTTTGCAATTTTTTAAGCTCACGTTTGGTAAGGAGCAATTTTCGTTCACTCTTAGGTTTGTGATTGTAAAAATTACCATTAATGTACTCTTCAATATACATGTTAATAACAAAAAGTTCTCCCTCTTCATTGAATTCACAAAAACTTTCGGTAATCCTTGCCTTACTTTGTCTTATAGACTTTATTTCAGTACCGGTAAGTTTAATTCCGGCAATGAATTTATCAAGGATTTCATACTCAAAACGAGCCTTTTTATTCTGTATGTTTATGTTAGATTGCATTGGTGCAAATCTATTGAAAATTACAAAATAAAAGCTACACTATTTGGTTTTAATAAGGATGTGAGATGTTTCTTTGCTGGAAATGGTAACTATATATAGATTGGAATTGATATGGTCATCTATATCAGCATATATTTCTTTACCGATCAATTTATTAACCAGATATGGAATAGTATTGCTATGCCCAACTACCAGTACAGTTTTACCTTTGTTGTCTGATTTTAATTTCTCTACATCAATAGTAAAAGGATTATAAAAGGTTACTTCCAGATTGTGTGCCTTTGCAGTAGGAGCAACAGTTTGTAAGGTTCTATTGTAGTTGGTAGAGTACACAGCATCTATGTTAAAACTGCTAAAGAACTGATTCCAACTTTCAGCCCTTTGTAGCCCTTTTTCATTTAACTGAGGATTCTTGTTAGCACTATCAGTACGGTCTTTTTCTGCATGCCGGATCAAAAAGAAAGTAGTAAT
>JAGQYU010000115.1 GCA_020435885.1 Flavobacteriaceae bacterium | reverse complement strand
TGATAAAGGTGATTATTTAAAGACAGCATTAGTAGTTGCAAGAGAATATGGGTGCATCCCTGATCGAGGATATAATATCCTGATTACGGGTAATATCCCAGTGAACTCTGGAATATCCAGTTCATCAGCTTTTTTGGTGGCATGGGTGCGATTTCTTTTGGAGGCTTATGGTTCGAATAACTCTGTAACACCTGAATTAATTGCTAAGATAGCCTATGAGGCCGAAGTCGAAAAACAAAGTGGTCCAGGTGGTAAAATGGATCAGTACAGTATAAGCCTCGGAAACATTATGTACCTTGAAACTGATCATAATTCCAATTATGAACTTTTCCCTAAAAAAATACCTGGATTGATCGTAGGTGAATCAGGGATTCCAAAAGATACATTAGGAGTGTTAAGTGATCTTAGATTTAACGCCACAAGATCTATTGAGATAATAAAGAGCCATATTAAAGGTTTTGACATAAAAGAAGCTGATGTAAAAGAACTTTCCAAATACATGGACTACCTATCCGATGATCAGTTTATTTATTTTCAAGCTGCCCTCATAAATTATTCAATTACAAAAAAAGCACTGGATGAGTTCAGAAAAGCTGAAATAGATTTTAAGAAGTTAGGGCTTCTCATGAATGAGCATCACCTTGTATTAAAAAACATGTTGAAAATTACGGTTCCTCGTATTGATGCTATGATTCAAGCTTCACTTAATAATGGTGCTTACGGGGCGAAAATAGTTGGTTCCGGAGGTGGAGGAAGTATTGTAGTTTTGGCTCCAGTTGATAAACAAGAGGCTGTGGTGAATGCTATATTAGATGCCGGTGCAGTCAAGGCCTATGTTGTAGAAGTAGATTCTGGAGCAAGAATTTTAAATTCTTAAACATATGAATGATAGTTTAATAATATTAGCTGGCGGAGCCTCTTCTCGAATGAAAAATCCTGCAAAATCTGTCAAAATAAGTGTGGAGGAAGTAAAACAAGCTAATCAACGATCAAAAAGCTTAATAGGGATTGGCCCAGAAAATAGACCTTTTCTAGACTTTCTTTTAACTAATGCAAAAGAAGCAGGATATAAAAACATTTTTCTCATTGTGGGAAAAGATAATAAATTATTCAGAGAATACTATGGTCAAAAAGATCGAGGGAATAATTATAAAGGACTTACGATTTCTTATGCCATACAACACATTCCTGAATTCCGAGTAAAACCATTTGGAACAGCAGACGCCCTAAGGCAATGCCTAGAACAGTATCCTGACTTGATCGAACATTCATTCTCTGTTTGTAATAGTGATAATTTGTATTCAATAAAAGCTTTAAATGCAATTGCTGAATTGGATTACCCTAATGGGTTTATCAGTTATGATCGTGAATCACTTCAATTCAATTCTGAAAGAATTAAACAATTTGCACTTGCCAAATTAGACGAACACAATTACCTTATGGATATTATAGAGAAACCTAAAGAGAATGAGGTTGAAGAGTTTCGGGATAATTATGGTAAGTTACGTATAAGTATGAATCTGTTTAAATTTAAGGGTAAATATATTTACCCTTTTGTTAAAAACTGTCCTGTAAATCCTAATAGAAATGAAAAGGAGTTACAGACAGCTATATTGAACATGCTTAGAAAGTATCCTAAGTCGATGATAGGCATTCCTTTGGCTGAACATGTCCCAGACCTGACATCAAAAGATGACATAAATACAATTAAAGAATATATAAAAAAATATCGCTGAATTACTAATTAAACAGTACACAATTTATGAAACAAGTACATTTATTTTTAATACTTATCTTACTAAGTGCATTCGGTGTACACTCTCAAGAGGTAAATGATTGGGAAAATGAAAATATCTATGGTATTAATAAAATGGAACCACATAGTAGTTTTTTTGGATACGAATCTAAGGAATTGGCACATGCAAATGAAAGATCAAATTCGAACAGGTTTTTATCCCTAAATGGAGATTGGAAGTTTCAATATTCCAAGAATATAGTCTCCAGCCCAAATGAATTTTATAAAACAGACTACAATAGTAGTGACTGGGAGACTATACCTGTTCCTTCCAACTGGCAATTACATGGTTATGATTTTCCAATATATGTGAATCAAACTTATGAATGGGCGGATAGCAGATTTCCGCAATTGACGGACATGAAAGAGCCAAATCCTCCTTACGTGCCAAAAGATTTCAATCCTGTTGGTAGTTATATTACTGCGTTTAAAATACCAACCAATTGGAAGAAGAGTTCTGTTATTTTACATTTTGGGGCTGTGTCTTCTGCTATGTATGTTTGGGTTAACGGAAATAAAGTGGGATACAGTCAGGGGAGTAAGACTCCTGCAGAATTTGATATTACACCATATCTGAATGTAGGAGATAATTTATTGGCTGTTAAAGTTTTTCGTTGGAGTGATGGAAGTTATCTGGAATGTCAGGATTTTTGGCGAATGAGCGGAATTACAAGGGATGTATATTTGTATGTCAGGCCTAAAAGTTTTATTCGTGATTTCCGGATTAATGCTGGGCTTGCGAATAAGTATAATGATGGTTTATTAGAAATAAAGGTAGATCTGGAAGGTGAAAAACCAGATAAGGGTACAATAGAGTTTGTACTGAAAGACCAGAATAATAATATAGTTACAAGTTTAACTGAGGAAATACAAGGAAGTACGATTGAATTTAACACAGTTATTCCTGAAGTCTTAAAATGGTCTGCAGAAAAACCGCATTTATATACGCAATATATAACCTTAAAGTCAAATGATACTGTAATTCAAGCAACAATGAATAAAGTAGGTTTCCGTTCGGTTGAAACCAAAAATGGTCAGCTTTTGGTCAATGGTATGCCGGTATACCTTAAAGGTGTAAACCTGCATGAACATCACCCTGAAACCGGGCATGTAGTTGATAAGAAAACCATGGAAAAAGATATCCGTTTGATGAAGGAAAATAATATCAATGCCGTAAGAACTTCCCATTATCCTCAACCGGAATATTGGTATGACCTCTGTGATAAGTACGGATTATATGTAGTCGATGAAGCCAATATCGAAAGTCATGGTATGGGTTATGGTGATAGATCACTTGCCAAAAAGGAATCATGGAAAGGGGCACATGTAGAGCGAATTAAGAGAATGTTTGAAAGAGATAAAAATCATCCTTCGGTAATTATATGGTCGCTTGGAAATGAAGCCGGTAACGGGGTTAATTTTTACGCTGCATATAATTGGCTTAAAGCTCAAGACAATACAAGGCCTGTACAGTATGAACGAGTTGATATTGGTTGGGGAAAGTCATTTGACTGGAATACTGATATTATTGTACCCATGTATTTTAAGATTGATTATCTCGAAAAATACCAGAACAGGCAGGAAAATAAACCACTAATTCTTTGTGAATATGCACATTCTATGGGGAACAGTACGGGTAACTTACAAGATTATTGGGATGTAATTAAAAAATATCCGAAACTCCAGGGAGGTTTTATATGGGACTGGGTCGATCAGGGATTGCTAAAAAGAAATGAAAAAGGTGAACAATATTTTGCATATGGTGGAGATTTCGGACCTGAAGGAGTACCCAGTGATGCTAATTTTCTGGCTAACGGATTAATCAATGCTGACAGGACAATTCATCCGGCACTTTGGGAGGTAAAAAAGGTTTATCAAAACCTCGATTTTGAGCTTGTTACAGAAAATGCCTATTTACTTAAAATTACAAATAACCATTTTTTTACTACTACCGATGAATTTAATATTTATTGGAAACTTTTGAAGAATGGTAAAAAAGAGGTTTCAGGTGTTATAAAATCAATTGCTATTCCACCACAGCAAGCTGAAGAGATACTATTGGACCTACCTCAATTAGCACAGGGCAGTGAGTATTTTTTACAGGTAGAAGCAAAACTAAATAAAGACGAAGGGTTACTCAAAAAAGGCCACAGTATTGCAGCAGAGGAATTCCAATTATCACCTTTGGTGAAACCGGTTTTTAACATAAAACCAGGAGGAAAATTAAAATTGAAGAAGAAGAATGAATTGTTAAATGTAAAAGGAAAAAACTTTACTATTGTCTTCAATACAGCAACAGGAGAACTTCAAAAGTATATATATGATGGGAAGGTACTGATTAATGGAAACTTACAACCGAATTTCTGGAGAGCTCCTATTGATAATGATTTTGGGAATCGTAACCATGAGAAATCAAGGGCTTGGAAAATGACAACGGATAGCATTCGATTATCATCTTTTAATTATACAAACAAAAAAGGAATCTGTATAGTTGATGTTTCCTGTTCATTACCACTAACCAAAAACAATGTAAATATTAGTTATTCGATCAACAATAAGGGAGAATTAAAAATTAAAGAAGAGATGACGGCCTCGGGGATTCAATCGCAGTATATACCGCGATTTGGTATGAAATTTACAATGCCCGAATCTTTTGATCGTGTTAATTGGTATGGCAGGGGGCCTTTTGAGAATTATCAGGACAGAAATACTGCTGCCTTTGTAGCTCACTATGAAGCTGATGTAGCTGATTTATATGTTCCTTATATTCGTCCACAGGAGAATGGTTATAAAACCGATGTACGCTGGATTACCTTTACAAATACTTCAGGTTTTGGTTTGTGTATTGAAGCACCGGAAACATTTGGTTTTAATGCACATCATCAACCGGATGCTGAATTCGATCCCGGAAAGGAAAAAAAACAACGACACACTATTGATATAAAAAATTACCCCAATGTGTATATCAATATTGATTACAAGCAAACTGGAGTTGGTGGTGATGACAGTTGGGGTGCATGGCCGCATGAACAATATAGATTAGATCCGAATAAGGCTTATACATTCGAATATTTTATCAAACCAATATTTTAATTAAAATAAAACTTTAAAATATGAAATCAAGACGGGATTTTATCAAACGATCAACAATTATGGGAGTCGGCCTGTCAGTTGCTCCAAACATTATTTTTGCGGATAATATGGGTCATTTAAAAGAGAAATTACGAATTGGTATGATCGGTGTAGGTTTGCGAGGTACCAATCATCTCGAGAATTTACTTCTTAGAGATGATGTCCTCATAACAGCAATTTGCGATATTGATAAAAACCGTATTGATCTTTGTTTGAGTAAGATTACGGAGAGGAATTTTTCCAAGCCTAAAATTTTTGGCAAAGATGAATATGATTATCTAAATCTATTGGAACTAAAAGAAGTAGATGCAGTAATCATTTCAACACCTTGGCTATGGCATACCCGAATGGCTGTTGATGCTATGAAAGCAGGTAAATATACTGGGCTGGAAGTCTCCGCAGCCAATACACTTGAAGAGTGTTGGGACCTGGTCAATGCTCATGAGGAAACAGGAACCCACCTTATGATACTGGAGAATGTGAACTACAGGCGTGATATACTTGCCGTTCTTAACATGGTACGTAAAGAAGTTTTTGGAGAGTTGGTTCATTTCAGGTGTGGCTATCAGCATGATTTGCGCAACGTAAAATTCAACAATGGTGAACAACCATATGGTGGGGGAGTTGAATTTGGAGAAAAAGGCATTTCCGAAGCAAGATGGAGGACGCAACATTCGTTGCTAAGAAATGCAGATGTTTACCCAACACATGGCCTTGGCCCAATAGCTGTTATGGCTGATATAAATAGAGGTAATCGCTTTGTATCTTTAACATCTCATTCTACAAAAGCAATAGGGCTTCACAATTATATTGTCAGTCATCCAAATGGGGGTGAAAACCATCCAAATTCCAAATTAAAATGGAAACAGGGAGATGTTATTACTACAACATTAGAAACAGCCAGAGGAGAGACTATTATAATTACACATGATTGTAATTTACCTCGTCCCTATTCCTTAGGGTTCAGGGTACAGGGTGCTAAAGGAGTTACAGAATTTGATTATCATACAAGGCGCATTTACATTGAAGGAAAAAATAGCTCACATCAGTGGAGTGATATGGACACTTGGTTTAAAGAATATGATCACCCGTTATGGCAAAGATACGGCGACATAGCTAATCAAGCTGGACATGGAGGAATAGACTTTTTTGTGATAAATGCGTTTGTCAAATGTGCAAGGCAAAATATTGCTCCTCCGATGGATGCTTATGACGCCGCGACATGGAGTGCAGTTACTCCACTATCTGAAGCTTCAATTGAAAATAATGGAGAACCTCAAAATTATCCAGATTTCACACGTGGTAATTGGATAAAGCAAAAACCCTACAATTGGATTAAAGATTCGTACTAAATGTTTTTTAAATCTGGATGTTATTATACTAAGATGACTGCCAAAAAGTATTATAATCAATTCAATAGGAATGTTCATTTTTACGAGTTATGATCGAGTTCACGTCAGTTTAAAACTTCACACCTTAGATATTATATTTTGGAAATAGAAATTTAAATTATCAAAATAAATTTTACCATTATAGATAACATATATTTTGACAAATACATAGATGAAATACTTATTATTATACACTACACTTTTGTTAGTAACATGTGTAAAAACTAGTCCGCCAACACCTGTAGGTCCAATTCCCACTCAGGAACAACTCAATTGGCAAAAAATGGAATTTTATGGTTTTATACATTTTGGGTTGAATACGTTTACGAATGCCGAATGGGGCTTTGGAAATACAGATCCACAAATGTTTAATCCTACTACCATTGATACCGAGCAATGGGTGCTCACTGCAAAAAAAGCAGGAATGAAAGGCTTGATTATTACAGCCAAACACCACGATGGTTTTTGTCTATGGCCTTCAACGTATACAGATTATTCTGTAAGGAACTCTCCATGGAAAAATGGCAGTGGTGATGTCATCAAAGAATTATCTGAAGCGTGTAAAAAATATGGTTTAAAAATGGGAATCTATTTGTCTCCATGGGATCGTAATCATAGTGAATACGGCAAACCTGAATACATATCTTACTTTAGAGCACAATTAACAGAACTTTTAACGAATTATGGCCCTTTATTTGAAATATGGTTTGATGGGGCTAACGGAGGTGATGGTTATTATGGCGGTGCAAATGAAATACGGTATGTTGACAAGAGAAACTATTATGATTGGGAAAATACCCATACTATTATTCGAAATTTACAGCCTGACGCCATTATCTGGAGTGATTCCGGTCCCGATGCCAGGTGGGCAGGTAATGAACATGGATATGCCTATGAAACAACCTGGTCCCCATTAGTTCGTGATTCCATATATGGAGGAATGCCGGAATATGCAAAGAAATACTCTATGGGACAAGAAAATGGTACCTATTGGGTCCCGGCAGAAGCTGATGTATCTATTCGTCCGGGTTGGTTTTATCATGTCAGTGAAGACACTAAAGTTAAATCATTAAAACAACTTCTAGACATCTATTACAAATCAGTTGGACAGAATGCCACCTTGTTATTAAACCTACCAATTAATACACAAGGACGTATTCATAAAAAAGACAGTATTCAATTAATTAAGATGAACCGTCAATTGGAGCAAGACTTTAAAAATAACCTAGCTCGAAATAAAAAGGCAGTAGCATCTATTGTACGTGGGAAGTCTAAAAAATATGATGCCTCTATGGTCTTGGATGATGATTATTCAACATATTGGGCAACAGAAGAAGGTTCCTCACAGGCATCTTTGATCATTGATTTTGAACAACCCAAACAATTTAACCGAATAGTAATTCAGGAATACATTCCCTTAGGTCAACGTGTCAAAAAATTTTCGATAGCTGTTGAAAATAATGGTACATGGCATCAAATTGCTTCACATAGCACGATTGGTTATAAACGTATTTTACGATTTCCGAAAGTCGTGGCTGAAAGAGTAAAGATAATTATTCATGATGCAAAGGCCAGTCCGTTAATTTCAACCGTTGAAGTCTTTAATGCTCCTGTAATTGTTGATGAACCTATTATAAAACGAAATAAGGAGGGCATAGTAACTTTTGAAATCCCGGAAAAAGGAACATCCATTTATTATACACTGAATAATAATGAACCAGATTTAAGTTCTCATTCATATAAGCAACCTTTTTTGGTTAGTGGACCCACAACGGTGAAAGCATTTTCATATGATCCTGATACCGAAGAACGAAGTGAAACAACTTCTAGGAGATTTGATATAAGTAAACATAAATGGACAATAATTAATGCATCAAATGAAAATTCAATGCATGCCATTGATGATGATCATACAACTGAATATCGTACAAATGATAAAGAAATAATATTAGACCTGGGGGAATTACTAACAATAAAGGGGTTTACCTATACTCCAAGTCAAGAACGATGGCCAAAAGGGATCATTTCTCATTTCACATTATTTTCCAGTACAGATAATAAATCATGGCATAAAGTAAAAGCTGGGGAGTTTTCAAATATAGCCGCAAATCCAAATATACAAAAAGTTAATTTTGATTTTTATATTAAAAGTCAATACTTAAAATTGAAAATTGATAGAACAGTAAATCATTCAGATGTCGTCATTGTTGCCGAGCTTAATATTATTACAAAACAATAAAATTTTGTTTAGCTTAAAATTTTAAATTATGGCAATATCAGTAAAATAAAACGGAGTATAAAAGCAACGAAATGCAATTGTTAAAAATGAAGTACAATAACAATTAGCCAAAGAAGTTGTTGACATTTCTAAGGATACTTCTAAAATTTCTGAGAAAAAGAAAATGGCAACTACTGTAAATCTGGAAGACAGAATCCAACGCTTTGAAAAACTCAGAGGAATGGCCAATAA
>JAGQYU010000114.1 GCA_020435885.1 Flavobacteriaceae bacterium | reverse complement strand
ATGTAAATCTGTGATTAAATATTCACCTGTTGAATCAAACTGTCATGTTCCTTGAAGTACTTCTATAAGTTCAGGTGTTTCATAATAGACAATACCGTTCCTTTGAAAATCAATTTTTATATCTTTATCATTTATAGAAATCTCAGACCTATCAAAAACATGATCATAATAGTAAAATGTTTCTTTTTGTTGTATTGCCCAATCACCATTGCATAAGTAGTCCTCATTAGACATTAACTTTTCACTTTCACAAGAATATCCAGTTATTATAATAATTGCAACTAAGGTTATTATAAAATATTTTTTCATAAATACAGTATTTAGGATTAGAATTCCTTACCTTCTCCACATTAAATTAGAATACAACAAATATGTCATTACTTATAATTAGATTTCTTTTTATAAAAAAGAATAAATTTTTCAATGGTTAATTTACCAGCTTCCACCTCCACCGCCGCCAAAACCACCTCCTGAAGAACCACCACCTGATGATCCGCCACTACTGGAAGGTGAGCTTACCATGGTAGCTTTTACACTATTCATACCCGTAGAAAAAGATCTTGCAAAATGATGCATATTCATTTGGTTGGTACCTGATGAGTACCAGTTTGGTGGGGGTATATGCAACGAATCAAATTTTTCGGCCCATTTTTTAAATAAACCAAATGCTAGTGCATACCCCATAGTGTTTTCAAAATATCCAGGATCTTCTGCAAGCAGCATTTTTAATTTATTTTCTTCTGCCACTTTAATAAACCGCTTAAAACCTTTTAGTTCGGAAAATAGGCGAGTGCCTTTACGGTTCTTTTTAGCCATGTAAAAGTTTAAAATGATCAGCACTACACTCGTTACTACAATGGCTATTGCGGCAATAATTCCCCAGAAAAATAATCCGATCAATGTTAATATAATAGCTGAAAGTGCTAATACTACCCATGTAATGGTTTGTACTTTTTTAGAAGCTGCTTCGTAATATTTTTGTGCATTATCTTTCAAAGCGCTGCTGGCACTGTTCATAGTAATATAAAATGTATTTTTTAAACTGCTTACCAATACTTCTCCCGGATTAATCTCAACATTTTCTTTTCCCAAAATGGAATTTAAAATGTCTAATGTTTTGCCCTTACTACTTAATTGGAGGCTGCTACTTCCATCAAAAAGCCCGTTAAAGATGATCTGTTCGTATACAGGTGCATCATCAGGTAATGATTTTAATCGGATGAGTTTTGTGTCTGACGTACTAAACAATCCTTTTTTGGGAATTTCTTCAATTTTTAACAACCCTTTTGCTCCCCAATAAGGTAATAATGAAATAATATCGGAACTATCACTTTTATCATCCATCAGAAAGCCTGCCATGGCCGGATCTATATTTTCTGGCGGATAATAACTGGTAGTGGTAGTAACTTTATCGTCTTTTCCATATTTTTTCCATGTACGGTAAAATCCGCCAACGAGCGCAGCAATTATAAAAAGCCATCCATATTGATTCCAAAAAGGCCACAGGGGTTTTATTTCTTTGATAGATTGTAATGGTAAATTGATAAGTACCGTTACATTTTCTCCAGGTCTTGATATAGAATTAGCAATACTTGTTCCAGAAAAAGTATTTTTTTGAAAATCAGTTTCAATATCATTGCTTAAAGTTGTTGTACCTCTTGGGCCTGAATACACAAAACAATTTTCAACACCCAATTCTACGTTTTCAGGAACGTGAATTTTGAAATTAATTTGATGGAAATCGGCCATCCACCCATCCGGTTTGATGTTCCAATAAAACTTGATGAAATCTTTTTCAAAAAAGAAAGCGTTGTAAACTCTATATTTTATTTGATAATGTTGAGGCCCAATTAGTGTTTTATTTTTATCGCCAATTTTGATGTTTATATTATTACTGATCTTTTGTATAAACTCAAAAGGAGCCTGAAACTTGTAATTAGGAACTTCTATATTTTTGATCTTTATTCTTCTTTTTTCTTTAGTACCCTCTGCATTAATAAGCTCATAATTTGTTTGTATGGTTCTGTAAATCCCATGTTTGTAAGTATCAAAATTAAGGTTGTAATTTTCTACCACATCAAAATAGCCTTCTTCACTTAAATGAATATCTACAGTATACTTATTGACCTTAAAATCTTGAGCTACAGAACTAAAAGTAGCCCATAAAAGGAGTAATAATGAAAAGGTTTTTTTCACGGTTGAAGATTAAAGTTAAGTAATGAAAAAAGATTTCTTAAGAAGAAAAATCTACTTTTACATTTTCTCTGCTAGCCTCATCAGTTTCAAAATAATCAAAATGTTGATAGCCAAACATGCCTGCAAACAGAACACCCGGAAAACTTTCGCCATAGGTATTGTTTTCTCTTACTGTACCATTGTAGTAACGGCGACTGCGTTCCAGATTCTCTTCTATGGTGTTTAATTTTTCTTGTAAATCCAGATAGTTTGTATTGGCTTTTAAATCCGGATATGCTTCGCTTAAAGCAAAAATACTTCGCAGTGTTTGTTGTAATTGATTTTCAGCTTTTATCTGAGCGTTTATATCTCCTTTAGGAACTTGCATGGCAGCATTGCGGGCATTAATTACATTTTCTAATGTTCCTTTTTCATGTTTTGCATAGCCTTTGACAGTTTCTACCAAATTTGGGATAAGGTCATATCGCCTTTTTAGGGCAACATCAATATTACTCCATGCATCTTTTACAATATTTTTATTTTTTACAAATCGATTAAAAATACCAATAAGTACAAATGCGAGAATTACAATGATGCCTAATAGTATATATAGCGTAGACATAGTTTAGGGGTTTAGTTTATGGTTAATAACAGATACTAATTTACAGATTTTTATACTAAAAAAAGCATCAAAAAAATTAATAATCTAGATTATGTAGTTTCTCTAAAAATAACATCTGTTTTAATAACAGTTGTTTTGTAGTTTTTAGATGAAGGGTTTTTAAGTCTGTCAATCAGCATACTGGCAGCTTCTTTGCCAATTTCTCTGGCACTTTGTGAAACTACCGTTAAAGAAGGGAAGGCCATTCTCGAAACTTTATCGTCAGAAAAACCAATAATTGATAATTGTTTAGGAACTTTATATCCTTTATTGTGAGCTATCTTTAATGCTGTTATTGCAGAAACATTATCAGTTGCAAAAACGCCATCAAGGTCTTTATGTTCTTCAAATAATTTATTGATAGAAGTTTCAAAATCTTTCTTATCATGGATCTTTACAATCAACTCATCGTGAGCATATTTTTTATTATCTGCTAGTGCTTTTCTGTAACCGCCGGTTCTTAATTTTCCGATACCTAAATCGTTCAAAGTGGTTATCATGGCAATTTTTTTTCTTCCTTGCTTTAGCAGGAAAGAAGTAGCATCATAGGCAGCATCAAAATCGTTGATAACAACTTTATCGCACTCCACATTATCAGAAACCCTGTCGAACATTACAATAGGATAACCTTCTTCAATTATTTTATTAAAGTGATCTTCATGTTGTTGCAATTGTGTTTCTTTAGCAATAGAAAGGATAAAACCATCTACGCTGCCATCGCTTAGCAAGCGCATACTTTCGGCCTCTTTTTGATATTGATTGTTAGAAAGGCATATAATGATTTGATAGCCTCTTTTATTGGCCTCTTCTTCAATGCCTAATAATACTTTTGAAAAGAAATAGTTTAGAATATTTGGGATAACAACCCCTATGGTCATAGTGGCATTGGTCTTTAAACTCAAGGCCATTCGGTTGGGGCGGTAATTGTATTTTTTGGCTAAAGCCTGAACTTTAGCAATGGTTTTCTCATTTATTTCATAGCTGTTCTTTAAAGCTTTGGAAACGGTAGAAACTGATAAGCCTAGTTCTTTTGCTAATTGCTTTAAAGTTATTTTGTTGCTCATTTAACGGCGCATTAAAATCACCCAAAAATAATGATTTTGAGGGTAACTTGTTAAGGAGAGTTCTTAATTTTATTGTTAAGATACCTAAATTCTAAATGTAACTACAGGGCGTAGGGCATGATTTGCCAGTTCTTTACTAATGCTTTCGCTAAATAATTGCGAAAGACCACTCCTTCCATGTGTATAGATAGCTATTACATCAGCATTGATCTCTCTACCAAAGTTTAAAATACCTTCTTCTATGGTTCTATCGTTATAAATATTGATGGTATAATCGTTTAATTTAAACCCGGCAATAAAGTCTTGTAACCTTTTTTCAGAGGTTTTTGTGGGCTCAAAATTACCAATGGTAGTTATGTACAATAAGTGTATTTTTGATTTGAAAATAGTAGCAAAATCTATTACTTTTTGGAATGATTTTTTACTTTCATCAGAAAAATCGGAGGCAAAGATCAGATCATCAATTTTAAAATCATCAATGTCTTGTTTGATTACCAACACGGGAATATGCGATAACCTCACCACTTTTTCGGTATTAGAACCAACCAGCATTTCTTTAAGTCCGGTTGCTCCTTGTGAGCCCATTACGATAAGGTCTACATCATTCTTTTTGCTTTCTTCAATAACACCTTCAAAAGCTTTGTGAAAAAGCACTTTATCAGAAACAGTAACATCTTCAAAAAAAGGAGATGCCTTTAATTCATTAAATTTTTTGCTAATACTTTTAAGGTAGAAAATGGTTTGGCCTCCGCCACTCAAATTTCCACTGTCAGCAGGGTCTACACTACCCGAAGGAACGTCCAGCATGTGGAGCAAAATAATTTCACTGTTAGTTTTTTTGGCGATTGAAGCCGCAACTTTACAGGCGTGTATCGCCTGCTCAGAAAAATCGATTGGAACAAGTATTTTTTTCATGGTATCTAAACTAGCTATTTTTTTTGAATTAAAAAAGGCTCTTTGAAAGAAAGAGCCTTACTATAGATATAATTAGGGTTAAATTTTAAAAGTGATAACCGGCCTAATGGCATGATTGGCCAGTTCTTTACTGATACTTTCACTAAAAAGTTGCGATAATCCACTACGTCCATGAGTGTTAATAGCAATTACATCTGCATTGGTTTCTTTACCAAAGTTTAAGATGCCTTCTTCAATAGTGGTATCATTGTAAATGTTTAATGTATAATCTTTTACGTTGAATGATTTTACAAACTCTTCCAGTTTTACTTTGGTAACCTTAGTAGGTTCAAAATTATGGATAGTATTGATGAACAGTAAATGGATTTTAGCTCCGAAAATGTTTGCAAAGTTAATTACGTTTTGGAATGTTTTTTTACCGTCAGCACCAAAATCTGAAGCAAAGATCATGTCCTTGATTTTAAAATCCGGTATATCTTTTTTGATTACCAACACAGGTATGTCTGATTGCCTTACTACTTTTTCTGTATTAGAACCAACTAGCATTTCCTTAAGACCGGTAGCTCCTTGAGAGCCCATTACAATAAGGTCTATATCATTCTTTTTACTTTCTTCAATAACCCCTTCAAAGGCTTTATGGAAACGAACGGTTTCGTTCAATTTTACATCTTTAAAGAATGGTAATTTTTTAAACTCCTCAAAACGTTTGTGGATTCCTTTCATAAAGAAAACGGTCTGCGGACCATCATAAAAATTGCTCATTTCAACAGGATCAATACTATTTGAAGGCAGATCTAGCATATGTAGAAGATATATTTCGCTATTGGTCTTTAGTGCTATTTTTGCAGCTACTTTTGCAGCGTATTGTGCCTCATCAGAAAAATCGATAGGAACTAATATTTTTTTCATTTTTTTGGGTTTATTGATTCTACTTCACTATAAAGATACACTACTATAACGTTAAAATTCAATGATTCTTGTCATTATGAAATTAAGTTTATATATTTGCAGCGAAAATTACGGTGTTTAAGATACTGGAGGGGACAAAAAGTCCCCTCTTTTTGTACAAATGATTGATAAAAATCACATACTAACATTAACAGAGGAAGCTCTTGAAGAAAAAGAGTCTTTATTTTTGATTGATTGTAATATATCAACCGATAATAAAATTACAGTAATTGTAGATGGTTACAATGGAGTTACCATTAGTGATTGTATTGATATAAGCCGATTTATTGAAAATCATTTAGATAGAGAAGAAGTTGATTTTTCGTTAGAAGTAACATCGCCGGGGGCAACAGAACCTTTGGTAGATAACAGGCAATATAAAAAGAATATTGGAAGGACGCTATCAGTAAAAACAACTACAGATACATTGGAGGGCGTACTAACCAATTGTGATGAGAACGGAATAACTGTTGAGTGGAAAACCCGAGAGCCTAAAGAAGTAGGTAAAGGAAAAACAACAGTAATTAAAAAGGCAGATGTGCCATACAGTGAAATAAAACAAGCAAAAGTGAAAATAATTTTTTAATTTAAGACAGAATGGAAAACATTGCGTTAATTGAGTCTTTTTCCGAGTTTAAAGATGATAAAAGTATTGATAGGGTAACGCTGATGGCTATCCTTGAAGAAGTTTTTAGAGCCGCTTTAAAGAAAAAATATGGTTCTGATGATAACTTTGATATTATCATAAATCCAGATAAAGGAGATTTGGAGATTTGGAGAAACAGAGTGGTGGTGAACGATGGAGAGGTAGAAGATCCTAACGAAGAAATTTCATTAACAGACGCTAGAAAAATTGAGCCTGACTTTGAAGTTGGCGAAGACGTGTCTGAGGAGGTAAAATTAATAGATCTTGGTAGAAGAGCCATTTTAGCGTTGAGACAAAACCTTATCTCTAAAATACATGAGCATGATAACACCAATGTTTTCAAGCAATTTAAAGATTTAGAAGGAGAAATTTACAGCGCAGAGGTTCATCATATTAGACACAATGCCGTAATTTTATTGGACGACGAAGGTAATGAAGTAGTTCTCCCTAAAAGTGAACAAATAAAATCTGATTATTTTAGAAAAGGAGAAACCGTTAGAGGTATCATAAAGCAGGTAGAGCTTAAAGGCAATAAACCTACCATCATCATGTCTAGAACAGCTCCAGAATTTTTGGTTAAATTATTTGAACAAGAAATTCCTGAGGTTTTTGATGGTTTGATCACTATAGAAAGAGTTGCCAGAATCCCTGGAGAAAAAGCTAAAATCGCCGTTGATTCTTATGATGATAGAATTGACCCTGTTGGTGCTTGTGTAGGGATGAAAGGTTCTAGAATCCACGGAATTGTACGTGAATTAGGTAACGAAAACATAGACGTTATCAATTTCACTAAAAATGATAAAATATTTATTGCCAGAGCATTAAGTCCAGCAAAAGTAGTTTCAATGGAAATTAAAGAAGCCGCTGAAGGAGAAAAGCCTAGAGTTGATGTGTTTTTAAAACCTGAAGAGGTTTCTAAGGCAATTGGTAAGGGTGGTGTTAACATCCGTTTGGCAAGCCAGCTTACAGGATATGAATTAGATGTTCAACGTGAAGGTGTTGCTGATGAAGATGTTGAATTGACTGAATTTTCTGATGAAATAGAAGGCTGGATTATTGAAGAGTTTAAAAGCATTGGTTTAGACACTGCAAGAAGTGTGTTAGAACTGGATGTTACTGAACTTGTTAAAAGAACTGATTTAGAAGAAGAAACAATTATAGACGTTCAAAGAATATTAAGGGAAGAATTTGAAGATTAATCTTCCACAAAAGAAACGAAAATAAAAATATGGCTGATACTAATAATTTGAGGCTTAATAAAGTTTTAAGAGAACTGAATATATCGTTAGATAGAGCGGTAGAATTCCTTTCAAAGAAGGGGTATGATATAGAGGCACGGCCTACTACCAAAATATCTAGTGAGGTATATAATGTTCTTTTAGACGAATTTCAGGTTGATAAAAGTAAAAAAGTAGCTTCCAAAGAAGTTGGTGAAGAAAAGCGTAAAGAGAAAGAAGAAATTTTGAGAATTGCTCATGAAAAAGAGCTGGAGAAAAAACGCTTGGAAGAAGAGGCTAAAAAAGAAATCTTTAAGACTGAATCTGAAAGAGAGATTCATATAAAAACGGTTGGAAAGATTGACATAGAGCCAAAAAAACCTGAGAAAAAAGAAGAGCCAAAAGAAGTAAAAGAAGAGCCGGTTGTTGAAAAGGAACAGGTTGAAGAAGTAAAAGAAGAACCTGTTGTAGCAGAAAAAGAACCGGTAAAAGAAGTAAAGCCAAAGCCAGAGGAACCTGAAAGGCCTGAAGAGCCAGAAAAGATTGAAACCAAATATCAAAAGCTTACAGGACCTAAACAAGTAGGTGAAAAAATTGATCTAAAACAATTTGAAAAGCCTAAAAAGAAAGAAGAGAAAAAAGAAAAACCTTCTGAAAATAGAACTGAAAAGAGAAAAAGGAAACGTATTAATAAGCCGCCTATAAAAAGTAATTCTTTCCAACAAAGAGACTTCAAGCCTGGTGATCAGAATAAAGGAAAAGGCAGAAAACACGTTATAAAAGAAGAACCTTCAGAAGAGGAAGTACAAAAACAAGTAAGAGAAACACTTGAAAAACTTCAAGGTAAAACTACCAAATCTAAAGCTGCAAAATACCGTAGAGAGAAGAGAGAAATGCACCGTAAGCAAACGGAAATGGATATTCAGCAGCAAGAAGCAGAAAGTAAAGTGCTTAAAGCTACTGAGTTTGTAACGGCAAGTGAGTTGGCTACCATGATGGATGTTTCTGTAACGCAGATCATCTCAGCATGTATGTCTTTAGGAATGATGGTTACCATGAACCAACGATTAGATGCCGAAACATTGACTATTGTAGCCGAAGAGTTTGGTTATGAAGTGGAGTTTGTTAGTTCAGAAGTAGAAGAGGCTATTGAAGAAGTTGTTGATGAACCTGAAGATTTAAAACCAAGAGCTCCTATAGTTACGGTTATGGGGCATGTAGACCATGGTAAAACTTCTTTATTAGATTATATTAGAAAAACGAATGTTATAGCTGGTGAATCAGGAGGAATTACACAGCACATAGGTGCTTATAGTGTAGAAGTTTCTAACGGTCAAAAAATAACATTTTTAGATACTCCCGGCCACGAAGCCTTTACAGCTATGCGTGCTCGTGGTGCCCAAATTACGGACATAGTTATTATTGTAATTGCGGCGGATGATTCCATCATGCCTCAGACAAAAGAAGCTATCAGCCATGCGCAGGCAGCCGGAGTGCCAATAGTATTTGCCATCAATAAAATTGACAAGCCAAATGCCAATCCTGAAAAAGTAAAAGAAGAACTTGCCGGAATGAATTTGTTGGTTGAAGACTGGGGTGGTAAGATACAATCACATGATATTTCTGCAAAAACAGGTCTTGGTGTGGGTGAACTTCTTGAAAAAGTGATGCTTGAAGCCGAATTACTCGATCTTAAAGCAAATCCTGATAAAAATGCTACAGGTACTATCATAGAGGCCTTGTTAGACAAAGGTAAAGGATACGTTGCCACTATTTTAGTAGAAGCTGGTACATTAAGAATTGGTGATTATCTGCTGGCAGGAAGACATAGCGGTAAGGTAAAGGCAATGCATGATGAACGTGGTAATATTATGAAAGAAGCAGGCCCATCAGCTCCTGTATCTATTTTAGGTCTTGACGGAGCGCCACAAGCAGGTGATAAGTTCAGGGTATTTGACGATGAAAGAGAGGCTAAGCAAATTGCTGCTAAGAGAGATCAGTTGCAACGTGAACAATCCGTAAGAACACAAAGACACATCACACTTGATGAAATTGGTAGAAGAATTGCGTTGGGCGACTTTAAAGAGCTTAATATTATCCTTAAAGGTGA
>JAGQYU010000113.1:15494-18116 GCA_020435885.1 Flavobacteriaceae bacterium | reverse complement strand
AGCTTCAAAGACTTTTTATTTTTTTTCTCTGTATTAGAGATTTAAACCATAAAATTAGATTTATTATTTTTTAAATTTAATAACCTTATAAACAGCTTTTTACAAACTATTTTCAAAAAAATAATTTTTTTGGGTAGGAATATTCCGTTAAGCATTGTTCTATTAGCGTAACAGAACAGTTACTACGTTAATCTCAAAATAACGATTACTTTTTTCGCTAAGGGAAAGTTGCTAAAAAGAAAAAGAAAAGAACTACTGAAAAATTTTCATGATAAGAAATAAGGGCTTGGTGAGAAGCCCTTTTTTTTATTGCTAAAATGTAAAGATTTCGCCGCTGTATTCTATAAACTTCTTTATAAATATACCAAAGAATACTATCGCTACAATAAACTTTAATAAGGTTCCGGTTAGGAAGCCTACAAAAGAACCAAAAGCAGCTTTCATTGCGGTTTTAGAATCAGCTTTGTTGATCAATTCGCCTACTAACGCACCTATAAACGGCCAAATAATAATTCCGAAAATACCAAATATAGGGAAGATGAGGGCAAACAAGAGGCCTATGGTTGTTCCTATAATACCGGAACGGCTACCACCAAATTTTTTAGTACCATAAGCAGGAATTATATAGTCAAGCGCTACAACGATGACTGCAACGGCAAGGGTTATTCCTAATAGTGTCCAATCATCAGGGACTGCTTTGGTAAGGTAAAGAAGCAAAAGCCCCAACCAACTGAATGGAGGTCCGGGCAATGCTGGTAAAAAGCTTCCTAAAACGCCTACAAACATCAATATAACCCCTATAACAACCAGTAAAATATCCATACAATTAGTTTTTGTTTCAGTTAATTTACTAATAAGTACCAAAGTTACTATAAATGTTACTATAAAAATTTTAACTAAAAAATTAGTTTAAACTAAATATTTAGTTATATTTGTTTTATTGAACTAAAAAATTAGTTGATAAAATGAAGCAATTAACAAAAGCTGAAGAACAGATAATGCAGGTGTTGTGGGATCTACAACTGTGCACGGTTAAGGATATTATAGAAAAACTTCCCAAACCAAAACCTGCCTATAATACGGTTTCTACCATTGTCAGGATTTTAGAGGACAAAGAATTTGTAACGCACAAACCATTTGGCAAAGGATATCAATATTTTCCTTTGGTAAAAAGAGAAGCGTATACCAACCAAAGTTTGCACAAATTGGTGGATGGTTATTTTGGTGGTTCGTTTAAAAGTCTGGTGTCGTTTTTTGTTGAAAAGAATGATGTAGATATTACTGAACTGGAGCATATCCTCAAAGAGATAAATAAAAAATAGTGGACATGTTAGATTACAGCTTAAAAGTTATACTGTTTCAAATTTTGTTTTTGGCAATTTATGATCTGTTCTTAAAAAAAGAAACCTTTTTTCAATGGAACAGGGCTTACTTGTTGGGTACTTCACTCATAAGTTATGTTATTCCACTTATTAAAATTAATAGGGCAACGGAGGTAATACCGCAAGAGTTTGTAATTGCCTTGCCGGAAGTAGTATTATATCCATCAACGGTTATAGAAAAAAGTGTTACAGAACCTGCCCAGGTTTTTGATATTCTTGGTATTGTTTATTGGGTTGGGATAATAATTGCGGCAGTACTATTCTTTGTAAAACTTTTCAAACTTAAAACTGTTATTCAAAAAAATACAAAACAAAAGATCAACCAATATTTTTTAGTGTTGTTGAACAGCAATAATGCATTTTCTTTTTTCAATTATATTTTCTTGGGAAATAGTATTTCAGAAGAGAATAAACAACAGATTATTGAGCATGAATTGGTTCATGTACAGCAAAGACACAGCATAGATCTTTTGTTTTTTGAATTGCAAAAAATCATCTGTTGGTTTAACCCGATAAGCTATATTTTTCAGCGTAGAATTACCGAAGTGCATGAATTTATTGCCGATGCACATTCCATAAAAGAAATTGATAAAACTACTTATTTTAACAAGTTGCTGGCCGAAACTTTTGGCGTGCAACACATTTCATTCATTAATCCATTTTTTAAACATTCATTAATCAAAAAACGAATTATTATGTTACACAAAAACCGTTCAAAACAGCTACTTAAATTCAAGTACCTGTTACTAGTGCCGCTCTTAGGCGGAATGTTATTGTATGCTGCTTGTGAAAAGTCAGATCAAGAAATTAAAGAAACAAGTACAGCTCAAGAGTTAATAAATGAGCTTAAGGCTAAAGCAGAAGGAAAAGAATTAACTGAAGAGGAACTAAACGCTATGTTGAGTGTAATTTCAACTCAGCTGAGTGAAGAAGATAATGTTAGAGAAAAAGAAATTATTGAAAAGCTGTTACATATTTTGGCAGAACAAAAGAGAAAAAAAGAAGGAATGGTGAAAGTAATAGAGCAAGATTTCTCTGATGCTGAAGAAGTTCCTTTTGCAGCAATAGAAAAAACCCCTATTTTCCCTAATTGTGAAAATGCAGAAGACTCTAAACTGTGTTTCCAAGAAAGTGTTCAAGAACATATTATTAAAAAATATAATACTTCATTAGCTAACGGATTAGGTTTAGAACCCGGCAAGAAAAAAGTGTATGTACAATTTACTATTGATAAAGAAGG
>JAGQYU010000113.1:0-15396 GCA_020435885.1 Flavobacteriaceae bacterium | reverse complement strand
AATATGTTGCCAAAAATGATTCCCGGAGAGTATAATGGTAAAAAGGTGGGCGTAACCTATACGTTACCTATTACTTTAACGGTTGATTAGTAAATAATCTATGATTAAAAAAATAACATTATTACTTATTTTATTAATATTCAAGGCTGAAGCTCAAACTTCGGTCTTGAATTCGGTAGATAGTATTTTAGCATCAGGAGATTATCGTAAAGCACTGCATCTTTTAGAAAAAATAGAAGACCCATCATCAGAAGTTTTAGAAAAATCAGCGTATATCTATCAAAATACAGGAAATTACACAAAAGCAATTGAGTATTTTACTAAGACCTATACTAAAAAACCCTCAAATAAAATTAAAGAAGAAATAGGCAATTGCTATGAGTTTTTAGGTAATTATGATAAAGCAATAGTATTATATGAAGAGGTTTTAAAAGCAAACCCTGATAATCTGTTACTAAAATACAGAATGGCAAAATTGCTGATGGGTGAAAGACAAGTTGAAAGATCAATAGAATTACTTAAAGAGCTTAGTAAAAAAGATACGTTAAACCCAAATTATCACTATCAACTAGGAGTAGCCTATGAAAAATTAGGTTCTGAGGGCATTATAAAAAGCGGCAATAGCTTTTTAAAAGCCTATAAAATTGATTCTACACATTTAAAAAGCATATATAATCTTGCTAAGTTTTTTGAACAATTAAGGTTCAAAGATTCTACTATGTTGTTTATAGATCGTGGACTTAAAATTAATCCTAACAGTATAAATTTCAATCAATTAAAAGCAAAGCATTCATATTTTAATGAAGAATTAGATACAGCTTTGGTATATTTAAAAAAACTGGAAGATTTAAACTATAAAACAAAGTTTACATATAAACTCTATGGATTGGTTTATTTAAAGCAAGAAGAATATAAAAAAGCTGAAGATGTACTTAAAAAAGCACAGAAAATTGATTTTCAGGATCCTGATACTGCATTTAATTTAGGCTTGGCTTACGAAGGGATGAAAAATTATAAATTTGCCGAAATGAGTTTTATGTTGTCAATTATGAATCAAAAACCTGAGTTGGATAAAAATTATCTTAAATTAGGAATGATCCAACTTGTACTAAATGAGCAAAAAAGAGCCATAACTTCATTTGAAAAAGGCCTGGAAAATAATTCAAGAAATCATGAATTACTTTTCCAATTGGCGTTGACCTCAGACAATTATTATAAAGATAAAAAGATAGCCCTAAAACACTATGAAGATTATATTAGATGGTTTGAAGGAAAAGATAAAAAAACTACTGAATTTGTAAGCCAACGAATTAAGAACATAAAAAAAGAGCTATTTATGGATGGCGAAGATGTTGATTAAGATTATTTAGCTAAAAAATTGTACTTTCACATTGTAATTACAAATCACAATGTTTAGGCGAGCCATACCGTTACTTTTCGGATGTATTTTCTTAGTTTCTTGCGAATACTTTTCGTCTACAAATTCTGCTTCTCAAAACGCTGACCAACAATTAGATACTATTATAGACCTCGCTAAAGTAGATGTATATCCGATCTTTTATGATTGTGAAGATTATTCTGAAGAAAGCGATCAGAAAGAATGTTTTGAGGCCTCGCTTTCTAAAAGATTATCCGAACTGCTCAATAAAAATGACCTGAAAGTAAAAAAAGTAGTGAACGATACTACTTACATTAATCTTTTTATAGATAATAAAGGCAAGGCAAGTGTGGTTTCAATTAACTCACCACAAAATGTTAAGGAGCAACTGCCTCAATTGGATAGTATTATTGAAAATAGTGTGGATTCTCTTCAAAAAATAAAACCTGCCGTAAAACGTGGTATTTTGGTGAATTCGCAATACAAATTGGCAATTATCATCAAAACTATTTAACTAAAAGCGTATCGCCAGTTTTTTCATTAATCGAAGTACTTCTACATACAACCAAATAAGTGTTACAAGTAATCCCCAAGTGGCTACCCATTCATAATATTTAGGGGCTCTGTACAATTTTCTGTCTATAAAATCGAAGTCGAGTAATAAGGAAAAGGAAGCCGCCAAAGCAGCAATTACATTAAAGCCGATGGCAAACCACGATGTTCCCCAAATAAAAGGAAAATGTATGTCAAAAAAACTTACTATCCATTGGAGGATGTAAATGGTCATTATGGTAATAATAGCTGTTATCAGTACACTTCGGAATTTTTTGGTTACAACTACAATGTTAGCTTTATAGAGGATAAGCATTATAAAAAAGGTGAGGATAGTAACACTTACGGCTCGCATGGGCATGCCTTCAAATTTTAATTCCGCATAAGCAGAAATTCCGCCAAGAAACAATCCTTTTGACAGCGCATATAAAGGTGTTGTTATTGGAGCCCAAGTACGTTTAAAAGAGGTAAGTAAACTAAAAACGATAGCTGCCAACATACCACCTGAGGTGTACCATGTTACATCTACGCCTTTGTACACTAAGTCCCACACATACCATGTTGTTAGCCCCACAAGAATAATACTGAAAAGAGATTTGAAAAAGATACCGTTCAGCGTCATTTTAGCTTTGTTGGAACTGTAATTTTTCCAAACATAATTGCTAAAAGCAGGATTAGATGTTCTGTAATTGTTCCAAGTCATTACTTACTTTTTAAAAGTTCTGCCTTTCCAATTATAATTACCTTGTAATGAGGCTATAGCAACAAACATACTAAAAAATGGATAGATAAAACTGCTTAAAAAAGCAGCAGTTAACACTTTTTGCTGCTTAAAATAGTAGGCTGTTTTGAACAAAAGTAAATTATCAAATACCATTTTGATGATAAAAATGAATACAAGGTGTTTCCATGGGAAGAATCCCAATAAACTTAATAATAACAATACAACTATCAATGCATTCATAGCAAAAACCAATATAGCTGCTAGTTTGCCAAAAATGTTTTGATAGTGTGTTGATTTTGCTGCCCATCGCTTACGCTGATGTAGTAAGTCTGAAATAGTAGGTTGAGGTTGTGTTAGGACAATTGCTTCATTAGATTTTAAATAAGTCACTTTTTCAGGATGTTTTTTCAGGAATTTTTCCATGAGGAAAATATCATCGCCGCTGGCAATTTTTTCGTTACCCGAGAATCCGTTTACTTCTAAAAAAATGGCTTTTTTATAACACAAATTAGCTCCGTTGCATAGAAAAGGCTTACGAATACCAAAACCGCCAATAGTTGCACCTTGGAGACTTAATAAATCCAGTAATTGGAATCTGTTTAAAAAACTTTTTGCTATTGGGTAAGTTACCGGAGCGGCAATAAAATAGGGCTTGTGTTGTTGAATAAAAGTATCGAATACTTGCAGCCACCTTTCCGGAAGTATACAGTCAGCATCAGTAGTTACAATCCATTCATTTTTTGCTGTATTGATGGCAGTTTCAATAGCATCTTTTTTCGGAGAATTAGAGCTGCGGATATTTTCCAAAATTTGTATGTCATTCTGAGCGTTAGCGAAGAATCTCTCTATAATTTTTACAGAATTATCTTCTGATTCATCATTAACAAACAGTACTTCAAATAGCTCTTTTGGGTAATGCAATTTTTCAATACTTTGGAGTAGACTTGGTAAGTTCTTAGCTTCGTTCCGAAAGGGAACAATAATAGAAAAACGATTTTTTACCGAGCCCTCGAAGGAGTCAAAAATTTTTACGTTGTCAAAACCGATACTGAACAAAATGATCAATAGTATATAGGCTAATATGATGATTAAGGATACATAGATCATTTTTGATCGGCCAATTTAAAATTCAACACAAAGTAACTTCCCAGCAGTGCAGGAATGCCAAAATTTAAGGCCCACATTAGTAAAACGATGGTAACTATTACCAATTCATTTACACCAATAAAACTAAATATCCACAAGGCAACAGAACCTTTTATAAGCCAATCCAACAAGGCCAACCCAGGAATTATAGAAGCCAGTAAATACATGCTAGTAATAAGCGACATGGCTGTAAAATACTCTGCCTTTACTCCAAAAATAAGCAGTAAAAAATAAAATTGATGTGAAAAAACTATATATCGCAATAATGATAATCCGCCATTGTAAATATGTACTTTCAGAGGCATGTTTTTGATATATTCTACAATTTTATTGATGTAAAAACCGCGTACTTTTTTGTAGCCTTTTATACTTCCTGTAATGATAAAAACTAATAAAACGGCCAGAATATAACCAACTTTTCGGAATCTGTAGAAATCAATTTCAACCTTAAAATGATTGATGAAAATAACAAGTCCGATGATACCCAAAATAACAGTAACAGTCATTTGTGCCATATTGCTTAACAGGTTCAGTAGCATTATTTTCCGTCTATTTCCTTTTTTAAAATAAATGGCTTTAGCACCATATTCGCCAATTCTGTTGGGCGTAAATAACGAAGCTGTTAAAGAACCTAGGCTCTGTTGTAACGCCTCAAAAAAAGTGATTTTTCTAATGGTGGAAGCTAGCGTTTTCCATTTTAAGATTTCTAAAAACCAATTTGTAATGCTAAAACCAATCAGTAACAAAATAGTTGTAACATCATTAAAAACAGAATTCTCCAACTGATTGATGAAGCTTTCATAATCAACATGCTCATTATGAAAAAGTTTGTTATATATAAAATAACAGGCACCGCCAACAATGGTTAGCTTTACAAGAAAAAAAGCAATTTGTTTTGTTTTGTTTGGCAACTGATTGTACATTAGTGCAAAGTAAAGAAATTAACCGTCATTCTGAACGTAGTGAAGAATCTATCATATTTTTGGATGCTTTGTTTCACTAAAAAAGACAGTTTTAAAACATAAATTTGAACTCTGAAAAGATCATATTAGGCATAGACCCCGGAACCACTATTATGGGTTTTGGGTTGATAAAAGTGGTAAATAAAAATATGCAATTCATGCAATTGAACGAATTGCACCTTAAAAAATATGATGATCATTATTTAAAGCTGAAACTGATTTTTGAACGTACTATTGAACTGATAGACCACCACAACCCTGATGAGATTGCCATTGAAGCACCTTTTTTTGGGAAAAATGTGCAAAGTATGCTTAAGCTTGGTAGAGCCCAAGGAGTTGCCATGGCGGCAGGACTCTCAAGGCAAATACCTATTACGGAATACTCCCCTAAAAAGATAAAAATGGCTATTACAGGTAATGGTAATGCCAGCAAAGAGCAAGTAGCTAAAATGTTGCAAAGTTTATTGCAGTTAAAGGAATTGCCGCAAAATTTAGACTCAACAGATGGGTTGGCTGCAGCAGTTTGCCATTTCTACAATTTAGGGAAACCAACTGCAGGGAAAAGCTATACAGGTTGGGCTGCTTTTGTAAAACAAAATCCTAAGAAAATCAATTGATTTTCTTCAATAATCAATTATCAGTTAACATTGAACGGATGAAATTAGAGAATAACCCTTTACAAAATAAGTCTTATGATTTTGCTCTTAGGATTATTAAACTAAGTAAAAAACTAGCAAATAATAAAGAGTTCATACTGTCTAAACAACTGTTAAAAAGTGGCACATCAATAGGAGCTAATATTATTGAAGCCAATGGAGCTATATCTAAAGCCGATTTTTCTTCAAAAATGTCAATTGCATATAAGGAATGTTTGGAAACCAAATACTGGTTATCACTTTTAAAAGATAGTGGGGAAATTAAAGAAGATGAATTTGTATTATTATATGATGAGGCTGATGAATTGGCTAAAATTTTATTTTCAATTTTAAAAACTACTAGAATTAATAAATGATTAATGATAACTGATAATTGAAATTGTCCGGCATCTATATCCATATTCCCTTTTGTAAACAAAAATGCCATTACTGTGATTTTCATTTTTCTACTTCGCTAAAGCGGAAAGATGAAATGATGCAAGCATTGGTAAAAGAGTTGGTTCTTCGTAAAGAGGAACTAAAAGACGAAACCATTGAAACCATTTATGTTGGTGGAGGTACACCAAGTTTATTAAGAGTTGAGGAATTACAATTGCTAATAAATACCATTTTCCAAAATTATAAAGTAGCTGAAACTCCTGAAATAACCTTAGAAGCCAATCCGGATGACTTGCTGTCTTCTCGAGCGCAGTCGAGAGATATTTTCAAAGACTATAGATTAATAGGCATTAATAGATTGAGTATAGGCATTCAATCTTTTTTTGATGAAGACCTTCAATTGATGAATAGGGCGCACAATGCAGAAGAAGCTAAGAAAAGTTTGTTAGAGGCAACTCATTATTTTGATAATATCACTATCGACTTGATTTACGGAATACCAAATATGAGTAACAAGCGATGGAAAGAAAACTTAAAAACGGCTTTTGAAAGTGGTGTTAACCATATTTCTAGTTACGCATTGACAGTAGAACCTAAAACGGCATTAGCAAGTTTTATTAAGCAAGGAAAATACCCTCAAGTTTCGGAAGAACTTGCTTTGGAGCATTTTAACACATTGGTTGAAGAAACTGAAAAAGAAGGGTTTGTACAGTATGAAATCTCAAATTTTGGTAAGCCCGGTTTCTTTTCAAAACATAATACTTCGTATTGGCAGGGCAAAAAATATTTAGGCATTGGATCTTCAGCACACTCTTTTGATGGTAAACAGCGAAGCTGGAATATTTCTAACAATGTGAAGTACATTAAGTCAATTGCAGAAAATAATCTCCCTCAACAGATAGAAATATTATCTGAAAAAGATTTATTTAATGAAATGATAATGACTGGTTTGCGTACAATTTGGGGAGTTCCGCTACACAGAATTGAAACTCAATTCGGTAAATCTGTTAAAGATGAATTGCTAAAAAATGCTCATAAATTTATTGCTCAAAAGCTACTTGTTATTTCAAACGAAAGTGACAAATCTCAATCGCTTAAAGTAACTCAAAAAGGAAAATTCCTTAGTGATGGAATTGCCTCTGATCTTTTTATTATTTAACAGTTTTATTAGTAAATTTACACAACCAAGAGCGTCATTGCGAATTCGTCATAAACGAATGTGATAGTCTTTTTTAGGGAGATTACTTCGCTAGCGCTCGTAATGACAATTAAATTTATGCTTACAACAATACAGTACAACTCTAGAAAATTACAAATAAATCTAGCAAAACCTTTAGACATATCCATCCCGTTAAGGATGTCAAAAAGTAACGTGGTGGCGTGGTATCAAAAGGCTCCAACATTAAAAAAGATACGTAGTGTTTCTAAAAAACATTCTACAAATTTCAACACTATCAATTTTAATCCGCATGCACATGGAACGCATACTGAGTGTGTGGGGCATATTACAAAAGAGTTTAACTCCATCAATGATCATTTAAAGCAATTCTTTTTTTTGGCAGAGGTGATAACGGTTGTGCCGGAAAAGATGGGGAAAGATTTTGTGATCTCTAAAAAGCAAGTGCAACATGTGTTAGGGAATAAAAAAAGAGACGCACTGATTATCAGAACATTACCAAATACTGATGAAAAGTTATCGATGAAATACTCGCATACAAACCCGCCTTATTTGTTGGAAGAGGTAGCCCAGTTTTTAAAGGAAAAGGACATAAAGCATTTGCTGATAGATATGCCCAGTATTGATAAAGAAAAAGATGATGGTAAGTTGCTGGCACATAATGCTTTTTGGAATACAAACGGTAAGATCAGGTATGATGCTACGTTAACAGAGCTTATTTTTGTGCCAAACGATATTGAGGATGGAGAGTATTTCTTAAATATTCAAATAGCTCCTTTTGTGAATGATGCCAGTCCTAGTAAACCGGTGCTTTATAAAATTTTAGAATAGTGGACGTAGAACAACTCAGAGAATATTGTATAACAAAAAAAAGCGTAACCGAAGAATTTCCTTTTGACGATAAAACGCTGGTTTTTAAGGTAATGGGAAAGATGTTTGTTATTTGCCCCTTAGATAGATGGGAAAAAGGCGAAGCATCTATCACCTTAAAATGCAATTCTGAATATACTATTGAGCTAAGAGAACAATATAAAAGTATACATCCCGGGCCGTATGTAAGCAATAAGCATTGGAATTCAGTTTTGCTTTATACAGGAGAGCTTAAACCTGAATTTGTTTTACACTTAATAGATCACTCCTATGAAATGGTTGTAAAAGGGTTACCTAAAAAATTGAGAGAGCAATTACATTAAAAAAAGAGAGCTTTTAAGCCCTCTTTTACTATACTTTTATCGGATTACCTTCCTTGTCAACACTCATGCCATAACGATTGTAATATTCTACGATATCTTTAGATTTACTATAATACAACGTTTTTCCATCCTTACTAATATATCCAACTTTTTTTGATGCAGATTTTTTAGCAGGTATAGACGGTAGAGGCGGTGGAGCTATGATATTTTCTTTTTCTGCCAACGCTTTAAACTCATCATAAAGTTTCATTACTTCTTTGTATTGGTGATATAATTTGGAACGCCCTTCTTCGGTTCCATTGTATTTTCTTACTGATTCAGCATATTTTTCAGCACTTTTTGAATATTTTTTATACGTGTCTTGTAGTTTTTCCGAACCTTTTTCAATAGCATTTAAACTAGGAACGGGCGGAGGTGGTGGAGGGATAGTATCCCTTTTATCTTCATGTAATTTTGTTTTTTGAGTTTTAGTTGGAATAGAGTAAGGTAGGGCTAAACTGGGAAAAGGAGAAGGCTCTGCTTTGCTTTTTTGTTGATCTGACATAAGATTATAAATGTATTTCATTTGTTCTACTTCTTCCGATCTAACAATCTTATTTTCTTTTGTCATTAAATTATACTGTTTGGCTAATTTGTTATATACTGCTATTTGTTCTTGTGTTGCTCTTTCTTGATTTTTGCTTATCATTTTGTAAGCTTGTTCTGTAATTAAGTTATAATGATATTTTTGATTCAATCCTGTCAATTCAGAAATATTATTATGACTATATGTCACAAATTGTGTTCTATTGTATTTTTTTAATTCTGAGTTATTTACTAAAAATCCATTTATCCATACAACATATAAAGACTCATCCAAGAGTTTTTCATATTCATTTTTAGAGATTTGTTTCTCAGAATAATTTTGATTTGGGAATTCGAGCCATTTCTTTTTGTCTAATTCCGAAAGGTTATAATATTTTTTGGCTACTTTTATACCACTTTTATCCTCAATCCAAAAAGTTTGTTTAGTATAATAGAATTCAGGAGTGTTATTTGCCCAACGCCGGTTGTATTGTATTACTTGTTGTCTAGTAATATTACTTTTAATAGAATCTTCTTGGATTAAGTTATGTGAAATATCCTTTTTGAAATATGAAATGCCTAATTTTGACAATTCACTTTTAATATCAATAACTGAACCCATATCTATATCAGAAGCCTCAATTATGGCTCCATATGCTTTAGAAGGATCAATAATTTTTTTAATTTCTTCAGTAAGGTTTTCTAACGAAACAGTTTTTGTATTATTTAGAATAATTCCATCATCGGATAGACTGATTTTTATAAAAGTTAATTCAGACGGATTTACATAACCTGCTTTTGTAGAATCCTTAGTATTATATTCAGTAGTAGTTACTGTCTGTACAAGTTTTTTTTCGCCAAAACCGTAGACTAACATAGCTAAAAGCGGTAGCAGCAATATGGAACGTATCCATAATACTTTTTTAGAAGTTCTTGTTTTCATAATAATAAGTCGTTTTTTGATTAATGAATAGTTAATAGCATTTGCTATAGGGTAATTTTTATGAATATTAGAATAATTGAGTAGTATATGCTGATAATTTTTTATAGCAACTCCGGATTTTAGTACTGCTTCATCAGCTATAAATTCATGGTTTAATTTAACCATATGTTTCAGTAAGTAAATAATCGGGTTGAACCAAAAAACAACATGCAACAATTCAATTAGTAAAATATCTAAACTATGCAATTGGGTTGCATGCGTTTGTTCGTGTAATTCAACTTCCTTAGGGATTGATTGAGCTTTGTAAGTATTTTTATCAAAGAACAGATAATTGAAAAAAGTATGAGGTATTTGTAAGTTATTTAGTAAAACGTATATAAAACTGTCTTTTCTTAGTTTTTCACTTCTGTTAATTCTAATAAAGATTTGAGCAATATTATACATAAAACGAATTCCAAATACCAATACTCCCAATGCATAAATAATCCAAAGAACACTTGCAGTATAGTCTATAGAGGGGTCTTCAGTCAGTTGAACATTGGTTACATGTCCATCTAAAATAGGTAGTGGTAAAGGAGTTACTTCTATATATGTTGTAAAAGTAATAGCAGGTATAATTATGGCCACTAAAATTGAAGCCAGTAGAAAATGACGCTTAAATTTATGAATGCTTTCTCTTTCGAGAAATAACTTGTAGAATAATAGAAGAATGGCTAAGATTGCTGTAGATTTAACAAGATAGAAAAGCATAATTATTTCTTTTTAATTTCTTCTTCAATAAGTCGTTTAAGTTCTTCAAGTTCCTGTTTAGTTAAATCAGTAGAACTTGTAAAAAAGGAAGCAAACTGAGAGGCAGAATCATTAAAAAAATTCTTAATGAGTCCGTTTACATGTTTTGAGAAATAATCTTTCTTCTTTACTAAAGGATAATATTCTCTACTGTTTCCGTAAAGATTGTATGCAACAAAACCTTTGTCTGTCATTCGTTTTAATAAGGTTGCAATTGTTGTAGCGGCAGGTTTTGGCTCGTCATATGCTTCAATTAGATCTTTCATAAAAGCTCTATTGAGCTTCCATAAATATTGCATTAATTGTTCTTCAGCTTTTGATAATTGCATTTTCTACATCTTTAGAATTATTTCTACAAATGTAGAATAAAAAATGAAATAAAAAAACTTTTATTCTTTTTTTCTAAATAACCTAAACCCTAATGGAAGAATTAGGAATAAGAAAAAGAACTTTCCGGTTACTAGCCCTACAATGGTTATTAGTAAACTCAAGATCAAAAGAATAGGTATATATTTTTTGTTCATTTTAGTGGCTTATGGACAATTTTCTAAACTCTGAAGGGGTTGCATTTTTAATTCTTTTAAACTTTCTGTTAAAGTTAGAAATACTGGTAAAACCTGCTAGTAAAGCAACTTCTTCAATAGGCATTTCTTTATGCTTCAGCAAGAATTTGTATGCATTTTCTATCCGTACTTCACTTAAAAACTGAACATACGTTTTATTGGTACGTTGCTTAAAATATTTACAAAAAGCATTTGGGGTCATATTAGCAATATCAGCAATGGTGGTAAGATCAATTGTTTCATTATAATGATTCATGGTATATTCAAAAATAGCGCTCATTCTTTTACCATGATTATCTGAATAAGACTTTTGATATACGAATGATGATAATTGTTTTGTGTTAGAAATGCTTATCAATCGCAATATTTCCAATAATGTGATAAAGCGTTCAATTTTTGTGGATGTTTTTAGCTGTATAAAAAGCTTTTTGAGTGACTCTTTGTTTGATCCCACTTTAATTCCGTATATACTTTTTTCAAATATAGATTTAAGAGAAGCAAATTCAGTAAGTTCAAAAAAGTGATCTCCAAATGATTTTTTACCAAAAAATAACGATAACATTAATGATTTATGTTCTGAAGAGGCGTCACTTCTAAAAACGTGAGGTAAATTACTGCCTATCAGTAAAATATCACCCTCTTTGTAATCGGAAACAGTATCTCCAATAACCAATGTTCCTTCACCTTTGGCAATGTAACTTATCTGGATTTCTTCGTGCTGATGTAACTTATCGTAAAAAATATATTCATGATCTTCTTGATAGATCAGCATATCATTTTGAGGTTTAGGAATATTAAAAGGTAGTGCTTTCATAAGTCAAAATTATGCAAAATATAGCTATAAAATAAATTTTTGGATAATATCTGGTAAGTATTGGATAAATTTTAAAGAGTAATTGTATGGATGTTAAATTAATTTTAAACATCAAAAAAATTAATAAGTATGAGTATTGAATGGAAAGGCGTTATGCCTGCTGTAACTACAAAATTTACAAGTGATGATAAGTTAGATCTCCGTATACAGGAGGTAAATTTAAAAGCACAGCTAGATGCTGGCGTACATGGAATTGTACTTGGAGGTACACTAGGCGAAGCCAGTACTTTATTGGAAGAAGAAAAATCAGAGTTGATAAAACTTACCAAAGCAGTTGTCAATGGTAAGGTACCTGTGTTGATGAATATTGCAGAGCAATCTACCAAAATGGCTATTGCTGTTGCTCAAAAAGCTGAGAAGGAAGACGTGGACGGGCTAATGATGTTGCCTCCAATGCGGTATAAAGCGGATGATAGAGAAACTGTTGAATATTTTAAAACAGTAGCCAACAACACTTCATTGCCGATTATGTTGTACAACAACCCAGTAGATTATAAAATTGAAGTTACATTAGATATGTTGGATGAGCTGATTTCATCCTGCAAAAATATAGAAGCAGTAAAAGAATCCACCCGAGATATTTCAAACGTTACACGTATTAAAAACCGTTTTGGAGACAGAGTTAAGATTATGACGGGGGTAGATACCTTGGCTTTGGAGAGTCTATTAATGGGTGCCGATGGCTGGATAGCAGGTTTGGTTTGTGCATTTCCTGCGGAGACAGTTGCTATTTATGAACTACAACGAGCAGGTAAAATTAAAGAAGCATTAGATATTTATCGATGGTTTTTACCATTGCTGGAATTAGATATAAACCCTAAATTAGTACAAAATATAAAACTAGCTGAAGTAGCCACAGGTATTGGTACTGAATATGTAAGAACGCCAAGGTTGCCATTATATGGAAGTGAACGTAAACATGTGCAACAAATAATAGACTCGTCATTAAAGAACAGACCTGTTTTGCCAAATTATAAGAACCTTTAAAAAATGATTACAGGAAAGAATTACATAGGAAATCAACTTTCAGCAAAAGGAGAAAAGACGTATAAAACATTTAATCCTTTGCAGAATATTGAAAATGAACACATTTTTTATGAGGCTACCGAAAGCGAGATCAATGAAGCTGTGGCATTGGCTTCAAAGGCTTTTAAGGAGTTTAGAACAGTTTCCGGAACTAAGAAAGCAGCATTTTTAAATGCTATTGCTGATGAATTGTTGGCTCTCGATACCATTCTGATCGATATGTATTGTGCTGAATCAGGGTTGCCTAAAGGCAGAGCTGAAGGTGAGCGTGGCAGAACTATTTTTCAATTACGCAGCTTTGCAGAACTGGTAAAAGAGGGTTCTTGGGTAGAAGCTACCATAGATATGGGTGTTCCTGATAGGCAGCCGATTCCAAAACCTGACCTACGCAAAATGATGATTCCTTTAGGGCCAGTTGTTGTTTTTGGTGCTAGTAACTTTCCGTTAGCATATTCTACGGCAGGGGGAGATACTGCTGCTGCGTTGGCTGCGGGATGTCCAGTAATTGTAAAATCACACCCTATGCATGCTGGTACTGGTGAATTGGTTGCATCTGCTATTATAAAAGCTGCTGAAAAAACAAACATGCCCAATGGCGTTTTTTCAAATCTTAACAGTAGTGGTATTGAAGTTGGTATTCAGCTAGTGCAACATTCAGAGGTAAAAGCAGTAGGTTTTACAGGAAGCATTGGCGGTGGACGAGCTTTGTTTGATTTAGCTTCTCAGCGAAAAGAACCTATTCCCGTTTTTGCTGAAATGGGAAGCGTAAATCCGGTTATTATCCTGCCGGAAGCAGCAAAGAATAAACCGGAAGAATTAGCAAAAACCTATGCGGGTTCTATTACGTTGGGTACGGGGCAATTTTGCACCAATCCGGGACTATTATTAGGAATCAAAGATGATAATCTCAGTAAATTTATTCAATCACTTTCTGATGAAATTGTAAAAATAGAACCAAGCTGTATGTTGCATCCAACTATTATTGGAGCTTATGAAGCCAAAAAGCAAAAAGCACTTTCACAACAAGGACTGACAGTAACTGCAGAATATCAAACAGATGTTGCAACTAACTTTGCCAGACAAACTGTTGTAACGGTAGAAGGAAATACTTTTTTAGAGAATCCTACGTTGCATCAGGAGGTTTTTGGCCCATTTTCTATGGTGGTTCAATGTAAAGATGCAGATGAATTAGAGAAGATAATTTGCAATCTGGAAGGGCAACTTACCGGAACCATCATAGCAGATGATGAAGAAACTAAAAAATACCCTCAAATTATTGCTGCCCTTCAAAACAGGGTAGGGCGCATCATTTTTAACGGAGTGCCTACAGGGGTGGAAGTATGTCCGTCTATGCAACATGGTGGGCCTTATCCGGCTTCGACCGATAGCCGTTTTACAGCAGTGGGCATTCATTCTATAAAACGTTGGGTACGTCCGTTCAGTTATCAAAGTTGGCCGAATAATCTATTGCCGGATGAGTTGAAAGAAGAAAACCCTTTAGGCATTTCAAGAGTTGTGAATGGTATATTGATTCCTTCAAAAAAGTAATGTATGCCAAAGCATATTTTTAAGTGTATAGATGCACATACCTGTGGTAACCCGGTACGTTTAGTTGTGGAAGGTGGCCCTGAGTTGATTGGCAAAACGATGGAGGAAAAACGCCAACACTTTATGAATCAATATGACTGGATTCGCAAAGGATTAATGTTTGAACCTCGTGGTCATGATATGATGAGCGGCAGTATTTTATACCCGCCACATGACCCTGAAAATGATATTGCCATCCTTTTTATAGAAACTTCCGGTTGCTTGCCTATGTGCGGTCATGGAACTATCGGAACTATTACTGTTGCTATCCAAGAAGGGATACTAATACCTAAAACACCGGGAAGAATAAAAATGGAAGCTCCAGCCGGATTGGTTGAAATTGAATATCATCAACAAGGTGATAAAGTGGAGTGGGTTAAACTTACTAATGTAAAAAGTTTTTTGGTAGCTTCTGACTTAACTATTGAATGCCCTGAATTAGGTGAATTGATCTTTGATGTGGCCTATGGAGGTAATTTTTATGCTATTGTAGATCCACAAAAGAATTTTTCTGGATTGGAAGATTTTACAGCTTCAAAGATCATTCAATATTCGCAAATAGTTCGAAAACGTATCAATGAAAAATATCCGAATCGGTTTATGCATCCTGAAAATAAAAATATAAGCGGAGTATCACATATGTTGTGGACAGGCAAGCCTTTAGATGTTACTTCTTCCGGTAGAAATGCTGTTTTTTATGGCGATAAAGCTATTGACAGAAGTCCTTGTGGTACAGGCACTTCGGCACGTATGGCTCAGTTATTTGCTAAAGGTAAACTAAAGGTTGGCGAAGAGTTTATCCACGAAAGTTTTATTGGCTCAAAATTTATAGGATGTATTGAAAAAGAAACTACATTAGCAGGAAGAACGGCAATTATTCCAAG
>JAGQYU010000112.1 GCA_020435885.1 Flavobacteriaceae bacterium | reverse complement strand
GTTAAAGAAAGATTGATGAAACTAAGAACGCTCATAGTAGAAGACGAACAAACCAGTAGAGATATTCTAAAACGGTATCTAGAGAAATATTGCCCTACTGTGGAAGTACTGGCCGAAGCCGCTAATATTGACGAAGCATTGGTTTTTATAAGAAATAATGAATTAGACCTGCTTTTTCTGGATGTAGAAATGCCTTATGGTAGTGGCTTTGATCTGTTAGAAAAATTGGGGAAGACCAGTTTTGAAGTTGTTTTTGTTACGGCGTATAATCAGTATGCTATTGAAGCACTCAACAAACATGCATCGTACTATTTGCTTAAACCTATCTCTATCGATGATCTCATCAAAGCAGTGGATTATGTGTCTGAATTACGTGCCAAAGAAACTGAACTACAACAAACTATATTAAAACCTAAAATTGAAGCTGCTTCTGGCAAAATTACTATTCCTACACAAGATGGTTTTGAAGTGCTTGAAACGCAGGAGATCATGTATTGTAGGGCAGATGATAATTATACGGAGATTTTTTTAAGCAATAACCATAAAAAATTGGTAAGCAAAACGCTCAAGTATTTTGAAGATATTTTAAAAGACAATGGATTTGCTCGTATCCATAAATCGTATCTGGTAAATGTGGCGTATATTGCATCCTATAAAAAAGGAAAAGGAGGTACGCTATATCTCAACAATGGAAAGGAGTTAAGTGTATCAGCTTCTAAAAAAGCAGAATTATTATCGTATTTTAAATGATCATAAAAGAACTCAACGGGAAAAAACCTCAATTTGGTGAAGATTGTTTTATTGCCGAAAATGCCGTGATTGTGGGTGATGTGGTTGTGGGTAATCAATGTAGTATTTGGTATAATGCCGTACTTCGTGGCGATGTACATTATATAAAAATGGGCGATAAAGTAAATATTCAGGATAATGCCACCGTGCATTGTACCTATCTAAAAAGCCCAACAACTATTGGCAATAATGTTTCTATCGGTCACAATGCCATTGTACATGGCTGCACTATTTATGATAATGTGTTGATAGGTATGGGAGCCATTGTTATGGATGATTGTGTTGTGGAGAGTAATTCTATCATAGCCGCCGGCGCAGTAGTAACCCAAGGCACACATGTAGAATCTGGAAGTATTTACGCTGGTGTGCCTGCAAAAAAGATCAAAGATATTTCTCAGGAATTGATATCAGGGCAAATTGAACGTATAGCTAACAACTACATTAAATATTCCGGTTGGTATAAATGAAGAAACTACTCATTTTATTCCTAGTATTTTCTTTAATAGGATGTAAAACAGCACCGATTGTAAAGAGTAAAACAAATACACAATTACATTTTTTAGATGAGTTTGTTCTGCCAGATACGTTAATGGTTAAAGGCACTATAGTTGGAGGCTTATCAGGAATTGATTACCAAAATGGAATGTATTATTTGATTTGTGATGACGCTTTTGATGCTCGCTATTATACAGCTAATATACATATTGAAAATAATACGATTGCTGATATTGAATTTGCGGATGTTTTTAAAATAAAAGATAGCTCCCACTTTCTCGATTTAGAATCAATCCGATTTGATCCTATCACTAAAAAAGTAATGATAACCAGCGAAGGAAGCATTAAACGAGGTAAAGATCCGTTATTGTTTTCTGTTAATCCTTCCGGGGAGATAACTACGGTGAAAATTCCTGATGAGTTGTTGGCAAATAGCTCTCAAAAACCTAGAAATAATGGAACTTTAGAAGGTTTTTGTATAAGCCATGATCAGAAAGGATATTGGATAGCCATGGAACTACCTTTAGAAGCTGATGGACCGGAACCTACTTTTGAAAAAGCAAACTCGCCTGTAAGAATAACGTATATTGATGCCAAATTGCAGCAACCAACAAGACAGTTTGCCTACTATCTTGAGCCAATAATCAAGGAGCCAAGAGGAGATTTTGCAGTGAATGGCCTAACAGACATTTTGCAATACGAAAAGGATAAGTTTTTTGTGATAGAAAGAGCTTATTCCAGTGGTTGGGGTACACAAGGCAATACAGTAAAGATTTTTAGAGTTGATATATCTGATGCTTCTAATACTTTAAATAGTAACAGTTTAAAAGATGAAATGTACGTTTCTGCTCATAAGGAATTACTATTTGATCTGGAAACTATTAGAGGTCAGCTAACAGAAAATATTATTGATAATATTGAAGGAATATCTTTTGGGCCTCTATTGCCAAACGGTAATAAAAGTTTGATTTTAGTGGCTGATAATAATTTTAATCAGTTAGGAGAACAGATCAATCAATTTATTTTGTTTGAGATAGTTGATTAAAAGTCAAGATATTGAACTTCAACATCTTTTTCTAATATTTCCAATATCTTTTTAATTGAAGAGTTTTTTGAATTTGTAAAAATAGTATGAGAAGTTTGGTGTTTTGTATTATTTAATAAATTATTTTTTTCTAAAATAGCTTTGGTTTGCCTGGCAACAGCTTCACCTGAATCGATTATGGTTACATTATTTCCTGTAATTTTTTGTATTTCAGCAAGCAAAAAAGGGTAGTGGCTGCAACCTAATACCAAATAATCTATATGTTTAGCCAACATAGGTTGTAAATGTTTTTGAAGGAGTTTTTGCATTTCCTCCGATTCAATTTGTCCTTTTTCAATCAGTGGCACTAATCCTTCACCTATCTGCTCAATTACAGTAATGCCTTCGGTAAATTTTTTTGAAGTTTCATGAAAAAGCTCACTACTTAACGTTCCCTTAGTAGCTAAAATACCAACGGCACCGGTTTTAGTTTGTAGTGCGGCTGGTTTAATAGCAGGTTCAATTCCGATAAACGGAACATCATAATTAGTTCTTAAATAACCAATTGCATTGGTGGTAGCTGTATTACATGCAACAACGATAATTTTACACCCTTTTTTTAGGAGGAGCTCCGTATTTTTTATACAAAGTTCTATAATCTCTTGTTTGGATTTTTCGCCGTAAGGGGCATTTTTACTATCAGCTAAATAAATTGTATCCTCATTAGGAAGTAATGAAACAATTTCCTTCCATATGGAAAGGCCACCAACACCTGAATCGAAAATACCAATAGGACTGCTACTGTTCATGATGTAACAAAAATAAAAAATCCCACATATTAGTGGGATTTAATTTATAGTATAAAAATCTTTTTTATTTGATTCCTAATTTAGCTTTTACAGCACCCATTAAGTCATCTCCGGTATAAACTATTAATCCTTTTCCTGGAGAAGAATCAAATACATATTGAATTGCTTTTTCAGCAGCTACATCATTAATGGCTTTTTGAGCTTTTTCAGCTATAGGCTTATAAAGATCAAATTCCTTTTTTTGTAATTCTTGTTGAGCAGACTGAGCGTACAATTGAATTTTTCTTTGTAATTCTTGTACTTCAGCATATCTCTTTTGATTTTCAGCATCGGTTTGAGTTGCAGCTTCGGCATCATACTTCTTAAGCTTAGCTTCTAATTCAGTAGCTTGGTTTTTATATTCTGTATCATACTCTTGTGCTAATTTTTTTAAATCTTCTTGCATCTTCTTGGTTTCCGGCATTGCAGACACCAACTCTTCAGTGTTAATATGTGCAACTTTAGATTGTGCTTGTACTGCAGCCATACCTAAAAATAAAGCACCAATAATAAATAGATTTTTAAATAGTTTCATTTGTTTTAGTATTAATAATTAATTTAATTGTTGTTATTCTCCTTTTGCTCTTGTTGCATTTTTTTACGTTTTTCAATTTCTTCCAAACGTTGTTTTCTTTTTTCTTCGGCAGCTTTCTTTTGCTCTTCTCTTAATTTGGCTTTAGCTTCTTGCTGTGCTTTTATTTTATCAAGCATAGCTTGTCTTTTAGCATCCTGTATGCTGTCTTTAGAAACTTTTACTATGGAATCATTTACTTTTATAGTTGTAGAATCAGTGCTGGCTTTGGTTTCTTCAACTTTTTTTGTCAATGATTTTTTTCTATCTTCAATTTCTTTTAAACGTTGTTGTCTTTTTTCTTCGGCAGCTTTCTTTTGTTCTTCCCTTAATTTGGCTCTTTCTTCTTGCTGCGCTTTAACTCTAGCTTCTAGTTCTTGTCTTTTTTTCTCTTTGTCGTCTACTTTTTCTTGTAAAGCTTTAGCTTTGGCTTCTATTTGTTCCTGGCGTTCAGTTTTTTTTTCCTCTACTTCCTTTTTCTTATAGCCTTTAACGATAGAACTTAAAACCAGATCACTTACATCAAATCTATCATTTGTATAGAGCATTATCAAATCACTTGACTTGTCTAAGATCATATCGTAATTTTTATTTACAGCAATATCTTGTATAGCATTATATACTTGATCTTGAATTGGTTTAACCAATTGCTTTCTTAACAAGTACTGATCGCCTGTTGGGCCAAAATATGCTGCTTGCAACTTTCTGTGATCTTCTTCTCTAATTTGAATATCTTCTTCTCTTTCTTTTATCAGTGCATCTGTTAGCAATGGTTTTTCATTGGCCAAATCAGTCTTCATTACCTCAATCTCACGTTTTATATCGTCCAATTTTTGTTGCCATCCTGCTATTTTATTTTTTAATCTGGCATCAGCCTCTTGGTATTCAGGTATATTTTGCAAGATATATTCCATATCAATATAACCTATACGCTGAGGTTTTTGGGCCACTGATGTAAATCCTATCAATAATGCAACGATAAATAAAACTTTACGTGTTGTCATCTTAAAGGTATTTTGAAAAAACCGTGCCAAATTTTCTACACATGCGCAAAGGTAGTTAATTTACTTAGAATTGCTGACCTATAATGAAATGTGTTTGCCATCCTGATTTTACACCCGGATTAGATAAATTATCATCAAAACCGTATCCAAAATCAATACCTAACATTCCAAAAGCTGGCATAAATATTCTAACTCCTAACCCTGCTGATCTTTTTAGTTTAAAAGGCTCAAAATCACCGAACCCATCAAACGAGTTGCCTCCTTCTAAGAAAGCTAACCCGTAAATCGAGGCGGATGGTTTTAATGTTAATGGATACCGTAGTTCAAATGAAAACTTATCATAGACTGTACCACCAGAATTTGTTGATAAGCTATTATTTTCATAGCCTCTTAATTGTACTGGTTGCCTTCCGTCAAATCTACCGGTTGCTAATCCATCACCACCAACATAAAAACGTTCAAAAGGAGAAACTCCTAGATCTTTATTATATGCACCTAAGAAGCCGAATTCTGCATTAGACATCAATACTAGCTTGCCAGTAAGGGTTGTATACCATTTCCCTGTAAATGTAAGTTTGTAATATTCTAATAATTCAAATTTTTCCTGCTCAGTTGCTGTAGTATAATCTTTTCCGCTAAATAAAGAGTAAGGAGGTGTAAGTTTAGCTCCTATATTAAATTGAGAGCCTCCCATTGGGAAAATTGGGTTTGGCCCTGCAGAGTTTCTTCCAAAATTAAGATCTAGTGATAAATTATTGGAAATACCATCATTAAAAGGGAAGGAGTAAATTCCAAAGTTCTTAAGGGTATAACGCTGGTAACTTAATACTGTTGATAGTGTAAAGAAATCATCTGGCCATTTTAATCGTTGTCCAATACCAATAGAAGCTCCAAGAATATTTAGTTTTTGGTCTTTGTCTACATCATAATAACTGTTTAAGTCATATCCGTATTGACTAGAACTGAATATGGAGAAAGAAAGTGATCTGGGCCTTTTGCCGCCCAACCAAGGCTCAGTAAATGATAAGCTATAATTGGTTGAGAACTTACTAGCCTGTGCTCTTAAGGAAACGCTTTGTCCATCTCCTCTTGGTACAGGTTTGTATTCTTTACCATTAAATATATTTCTGATGGAAAAATTACTAAAAGATAACCCTAAAGTTCCTATAAATGTCCTGCCTCCAAAACCGCCTTGTAATTCAATTTGACTTGCACCTTTTTCAGCAATGCTATACTCGAGGTCAACGGTTTTATCATAATAGTTTGGCTGTACATCAGGTACAATATTTTCAGCATCAATATAGGATAATTGACCAACTTCACGAATAGTTCTAATAATATCTTGTCTACTGAACAACTGCCCAGGTTTAGTGCGGATTTCTCTAAAGATTACATGGTCATTTGTTACTTCATTACCAATTAGGGTAACTTTACGAATAGTGGCAGGCTCATCTTCTACAATTCGGATTTCAATATTAATAGTATCGTTTTTAACGCCTGTTTCTACAGGAGTGACCCTTGAGAATAAATAACCGGTATTCAAATATGTGTTAGTGATATCTTCAGAGTCAGGAGATCCATCGCCTTTTATACGTTCATTAAGAAGCTTTCCATTATAAACATCACCTTTTTCAAGCCCTAAAAATTGTTGTAATTGTTCATCAGTATAAACAGTATTTCCTAAAAATTGGATATCACCAAAATGATATTTATTTCCTTCGTTTACGGTAATATCCAGATTTATGGTGTTATCATCATTCCACGAAATAGAATCTTTTAAAACCTGCGCATCTCTAAACCCTTTTTCTCTGTATCTTTCAACAAGTTTTTCAAGATCTTCATTATATTCTTTTTCACGGTAACGTGAAGGTTTAAAAATGTGTAAAGGGTTTTTTTGCTTTGTCTTTTTTAACAGTTTTTTTAAACGTTTATCACTAAAAGCATCATTACCATTAAAGCGAAGGTTCTTAATCTTGATCTTATTTCCTTTATCTACTACTACCAATGCTTTTTCAGCATTATTGTCAGTAGTGTCTATTTTAGTATTTATAGTAACTTTAGTTTGCAAAAAACCTTTATCAACATATGTTTTTTTAATGTGATTTTTTGTAGTAGTTATAAGGTTTTCGGTAAGCATAGCTCCTTTTTTAAAATCTGTGTCTTTCTGAAGTTCTTCAGCCTTACCTTTTTTAACACCCTCAAAAGCTACAGAGCTAAGTTTTGAAAGTTCTTTAACCTCAAATTCTAGATAAATAGTTTTTCCATCAATTTTAGTAACATATACATCAACATTACTAAAAAGCTTTGAATTCCATAACTTTTTAATGGCGGCGGTTAGTTTATCACCAGGTATTTTTATAGGTTGGCCCACAACTAGTTCAGAGAAAACGGTAATAGATTGGTCTGAAAATTGTTGATTTCCTTTTACGGAGATACCTCCCAAAATATAATTATCCACCTTTCTAAAATCGATATCACCTAAGGAAGGAACGGTATCAATCTTTTTATTGATGATCGAGTCTTGAATTGCAGTGTTAGCTTGTAAAGGGATTGTGTCAACCGGTTTATTAGTATTTGGGTTTTCTTGCGTATACCCTACTAAAGCCGTTAAACTAAATGCAAAGAATAGTAGTTTTACTTTCAACTTAGTTATGGTTTTGAAATTTGTTCACTTATTTTTCCAAAGCGTCTTTCTCTATGTTGATAGTCTAAAATTGCCTTAAAAAAATCTTCTTTTCTAAAATCTGGCCATAATACATCGGTAAAGTATAATTCTGCGTAAGCTATCTGCCAAAGCAGAAAATTACTGATGCGTTTTTCGCCGCTGGTACGTATCATCAAATCAACGTCGGGCAAATTAAATGTATATAAATGATTATTTATAATTTTTTCATCAATTTCTTCAATTGATAGCTCCTTATTAACAACTTTTTTAGAAATATTTTTCATAGTGTTAACAATTTCCTCTCTGGAACCATAGCTCAATGCTAAGTTGAGTATCATTGAAGTGTTGTTTTGGGTAACTTCAATAACTTCTTTAAGTTCTTTTTGAGCTTTTTTGGGGAGGTTTTCTAGTTGCCCAATGGTTTGAAGTTTGATGTCATTTTTTTGAAGCGTTTTCAATTCTTCCTTTAAAGAACTTACTAAAAGGCTCATTAAAGTATCGACTTCTTTTTTAGGCCTGTTCCAGTTTTCAGTTGAAAAAGCATAGAGTGTAAGAACTTTGATTCCTAACTCTCTGGCGGCCTCGGTGGATTCTCTTACAGATTTTACTCCATTCTTATGGCCAAATACTCTTGCCATTCCTTTTTGTTTAGCCCATCTGCCATTGCCATCCATTATAATGGCAACATGTTGAGGAATTTTTTGAGTATCTATTTGGGGGAGTAAACTCATTTATTTATAAAAATTATCTTCATTACATGCCGGTCTTCCAAAAGCATATACAATTGTGATACCACTAAAAACGTACCAATCATCACTTTTTGGATTACCAAAATCATAAGGAGTACCTAATGAGTGGTTATTTCCATCAATAATATCATTAAAAGTATATCTTACAGATGATTCTATGGCTACACCAACATTTTCTAAAAGCCTGAATTTATAGCCAACACCTATAGGTACAATCAATGAAGTTTTTCTTTCTGATACGGCATCGTCATTGACATAAGAATAGTTAACGGCACCCACCTGTGCAATGATATAGGGTGTTTGAGAGTACCCTACTTTCCAAAGACTGTATTTATTGAAATTAAATTCAATTCCTACAGCAGCTTCTGCAATAGAATTTCTGAATTGTTGACCTCTGTTTTGTCTAAAATTGGTTTCAGCTTTTGAATCATTGGCATGGAGCCTTGTGTAAATACCGGTTCCTCTAAAAGTTAACCGTGCATTATAATTGTATTTTAAAATACCTCCAACAGCAATTCTATTAGGGTTAATATATTTTGTTGAACCGATATCACCAATGTAATTACTTCCACCTACAAAAGCTCCGGCTTCAAAAAGCTGGGCCGATGCTACAGAAGAAAACAATACGAATATATATATTAAAAGCTGTTTTTTCATTTTTTAAAATGTTTGCAAATATAAATAAATCTATGTGGTTTTAAAGGATTAAAACCTCTTTTTTGATAAACAGTTTTTAAGGTAAAATATTGTGATAAAGAATTTTAAGTTTTGTTAAATTTTTGATGTTTGGTTAGTTTCTTTTATCCTCACCCCAGAGTAATTTTTCACGTAAGGTTTTTAAGAAAGTTTGGTCGCTTAAAAAGATGGTTTTTAGTGTAAATGGAGCTTTTTTGATATAAAGTTCAGAATTGCTGTCAACAGTGGTTATTCTGGAGTCTAAGGATACTAAAGCAGATTCCTCTCTGGCAATTATCTTAAGTTTTATTTGCGTTTCTTCAGGGATAATTAATGGGCGTGCATTTAAGTTATGAGGCGCTATAGGTGTTACTACCAAACTTTTGGTGCTTGGTGTTATAACTGGCCCTCCACAACTTAACGAATATCCTGTTGAACCTGTTGGCGTAGCAATTATAAGTCCGTCAGCCCAGTAAGAAGTCAAGTATTCGTCATTCAAATACGTTTCTATAGTTATCATGGAAGTAGAATTCCTTCTACTTACAGATATTTCATTCAGAGCGATGTTGATTTCTGAAAGCTCCTTATTCTTTTCATTGGTTTCAATGCTGAGCAATGTACGTTCTACAATGCGGTATTTATTTTCTAACAGTAATTCTATAGCATGCTCAATTTCATCTTTTTGAATGGTTGCTAAAAAACCTAAACGCCCAACATTTATGCCTAATATAGGGATGTTGTGATCTCTTACAAAAGTTACGGCTCTTAAAAAAGTACCATCACCGCCAACGGTAAACATTACATCAAAAGAGCTATCCAAATCTGTATGGTCAGAAAAAGTATTATAGTTAGGTAAAGGTAAATTGTTATTTTCTATGGTTTCATAAAAACTTTTTTCTATAACTACCTCAATATTTTTTTTGTAAAGTGTTTTGAGTAATACTTTGATATAACTGATAGTTTCGTCTTTGTAATATTGCCCGTAAACGCCTACTTTCATGTTTATATATTTAGGTATCGTTGCAGGTATTCAGAACGTTCTTTTAGCGTATTTAAGTAAGTATCCAAATGGAAATTTGTAAGAACATTATAACCGTATCTCCTAAAAGTTTGTATGGTGCTATTCAAGTTTTGTTCACTTAATTTTAATGTGATTTCGACTGTATCTTCCTCAAAATTAGAAATAAAGGCACCTAATAATTTTGAATCGTTTGATTCAACAATTTGTGCAACCTGGCTAAAAGAAAAATCTTGCTGACCTTTTGAAACAACCAAAGTAGCTCCGTTTTCATTTAAAAAAGGGGTGTTATTAAAAATATGCAGAATATCTGCCAATTCAAAATAACCCATATAGTTATGATCTTCATCTAATACAGGTATAATGGATGAATCATTCAAAGCAAATATTTTCAATAGTTCGAACCAAGTTATATGAGCTCCAACAAAAAATGACTGGAAAAAGTAATTGTAATCACTTATCGGTTTATCCAATTCATCGATCGTTTGAATATCAGATTCGGCAACCAATCCAATAAAAGTATTGCCATCAACAACAGGTAAATGTGTAAATGTAAGTTTGTTGAATAATTCTTTGGCTTTACTTACCTTATCAGCTAGGGAAAGCGGGTTTACATCTCGGGTTATATAATCTGCGGTTTGCATAATATGTTGCAAAATAACTAAAATTAATAGACAAATACACTAATTTTACCATCGATAATTTTTGTGCATATCTAAATAAACGATAAATGACCAAATTAAGTGTTAATATTAATAAAATTGCTACACTCAGAAACTCTAGAGGAGGAAATATGCCCAATGTTGTACAGGCTGCTATAGATATACAAGAGTTTGGGGCAGAGGGTATTACTGTGCACCCTAGACCTGATGAAAGACATATCAGGTATCAAGATGTGTATGATTTAAAACCTATAGTTACAACCGAATTTAACATTGAAGGGAATCCTATAAAAAAGTTTATGGATTTAGTGTTGGATGTTAAACCAACTCAGGTTACGTTAGTTCCTGATGCTGAAGATGCCATCACTTCCAATGCTGGTTGGGATACCAAAAAACATATTGATTTTTTAGTAGATGTCATTGTTGAGTTTAAACGAAATAATATCAGAACTTCCATTTTTATGGATCCGGTATTGCCTTTAATAGAGGTGGCAGCTAAAACCGGAACCGATAGAATTGAATTATATACTGAAGAATATGCCACACAATATGCTTTGGGCAATAAAAAAGCTATTGAACCTTACATTAACAGTGCAAAATTGGCAGGAGAATTAGGGTTGGGAGTAAATGCAGGTCATGATCTTAGTTTAGACAATATAGAATACTTTGCAAATAACATTCCTAATCTGTTGGAAGTGTCTATTGGGCATGCGTTGATCTCTGAATCGTTGTATTTAGGGTTGCAAAATGTAGTTAACATGTATTTGCATAAACTGAAATAGTGAAATTATTACATTCAAAAATAGAAGGGAAAGGTAAACCGTTGCTAATCTTACATGGTTTTTTAGGGATGAGCGATAACTGGAAAACCTTGGGCAATCGTTTTGCTGAAAAATATGAAGTTCATTTAATAGATCAACGGAATCACGGTCGCAGTTTTCATTCTGATGAATTTACCTACGAACTGTTAGTTGAAGACCTTTTAAATTATATATCACATCATAACCTCAAAAAAGTTTCACTGCTAGGGCACTCTATGGGTGGGAAAGTAGCTATGCTGTTTGCTGTTATGTATCCCGAAAAGGTTGATAAACTAATAGTTGCAGATATTGCTCCACGTTTTTATCCGAGACATCATGATACTATTTTGGCCGGACTTTCAGCCGTTGATTTTTCCAAACAGAAAGATAGAAGAGAAGTGGAAGGTGTGTTAAAACAATATATTCCGGAATTTGGAATACGGCAATTTTTGCTTAAAAATATATATTGGAAAACTAAAGATGAGCTTGCGTATCGATTCAATTTGCCTAGTTTTTTAGAAAATTTAGACGAAATAGGTGTAGCATTACCTTCTATGGCGGTTTTTGAAGGAAAAACATTATTTTTAAAAGGAGAAAACTCAGGATATATTGCTGCTAATGATGAACCGTTAATAAAAGCACATTTTCCAAATGCTGAGATTGTAACTGTCAAAAATGCAGGCCATTGGCTACATGCCGAAAATCCTGATGATTTTTACAGCTATGTTGTCAGTTTTATGAGTGAAAACTAGAATGGCACAGATAATGCTCATTACAAAATCACTAAACTAAGAATACTATGAAAACTATTTTAAAAGTGTTGTTAACTGCCGTAGCTGTGGTAGTGTTGGCATATTTTTTACCGGGCATAACAGTTGAAGGGTATGGTTCAGCAATTATTGTAGCTATTGTATTGGGCTTATTACGAATTTTTATAAAACCATTATTAGTTATACTTACATTGCCAATTACAATTGTAACGCTTGGTTTGTTTTTATTCGTGATAAACGCCGTTATCATTTTGTTGGCTGGTAAGCTAGTAGACGGGTTTCATGTTGCCGGTTTTTGGTATGCCTTGCTATTCAGTTTATTGTTATCGTTTTTTCAGTCTGTTTTATTCTCATTGATAAAAGAAGAAAAACAAACGAATTGATAAGTGGTTTTATTCCAGAATTTTACTAATTTTGCGCCCGCTTATCATTATAAATAAGTAATTAAAAATATTAGATAGAGAAATTTTGTTGAAATGAATATTACAAAGGAAAATATCGACGCATTAAATGCAATTGTAAAAATTGATATTACAGAAGATGATTATCAAAACAAAGTAACAGAGGTGTTACAGGATTATCGCAAAAAAGCAAATATTCCGGGCTTTAGAAAAGGACATGTTCCTATGAGCTTGGTAGAAAAGCAATATGGGAAGCCTGTAATGATTGATGAGGTAAACAAGTTGTTGCAAGATGCGCTTGGTAAATTTTTGGTTGAAGAAAAACTGGATATTTTAGGAAATCCACTGCCAAAAGCTCAAGATAATTTTTCTTGGGATGCTGATAAATTTACATTTGAATTCGAATTGGGCTTAGCGCCTGAATTTGATGTGAATTTACAGCCGAAGCAGGCCATTACTCACTATAAAATTGTAGCTGACAAAAAAATGCTTGATGGCCAGATAGCCAATATTTTAGAACGTTACGGTAAGTTGATCACTCAAGAAGAAGTAGCCGAAAATTCCAACATTACAGGGACATTTGTAAGTGAAGAAAAGCAAATAGACAAAAAAACATCTTTCAAACTTGATAAAATTAAAGGCAAACCCAATGCTAAAAAATTTATTGGAGCTAAAATTGGTGATGTTATTAAATTAAAAACAAAAGGATTGTTTACGGATGATCATTTGTTGCAAAACCATTTAGGAGTTTCTCATGATGATGCTCATACATTGGATGTTGAAGTTGAGTTTACTGTGAATGAGATTTCATATACTGAGCCTGCTAAATTAGACCAAGAGTTATTTGACAAGGTTTTCGGAAAAGATGAAGTGACCTCTGAAAAAGATTTTAGGGCGCGTCTTAAAGAAGATGCTGAAAAACAGTTTGAACAACAGTCAGATCAACAATTACTAAATGCAGTTACTGAAAGTTTGATTGAAAACACAAAATTTGATCTTCCTGCTGAATTTTTACAAAAGTGGATTGCCGTTGCCGGAGAAAAACAACTGTCTGATGAAGAAGCTGCTGAAGAGTATGGTCGTTCTGAAAAAGGATTGAGATATCAATTGATTGAAAACAAAATAAGTAAAGATCATAACTTACAGGTTACATTTGAAGAGCTGAAAGATTACGCAAAAGGGTTTATCAAATCTCAAATGGCGTATTACGGAAATGCTAATCCTGAGGAGAAAGAATTAGATGAAATCACTACAAGAGTGTTGGGCAATCAGGAGGAAGTAAAGCGTTTATCAGAACAATTGATGAGCCAAAAGCTATTAGATTTCTTTAAAGGAAATGTAAAACTGAAAGAAAAAGAAGTAAGTTTTGATGATTTTGTTAAAGAAGTTTATAAATAAAAATAGTATCATTCTGAGCGTTAGCGAAGAATCACTAAAAACAAAACCCCGAAATTTTCGGGGTTTTTTATTGTCATTTAGTTTGTTTAAAGTAGCAGGTAGCTATTGACTGCATAACTTCTTTGCCTGTATTTATATTGTCTATTTTTTGCCATAATTCACGAGAAATTAACGGACTCAACGCTTGAGGAACTTTTGGTGTTCTTTTTAATGCGTTGATCAGTAATTTGTCCCAGTTTTTGGCATATTTCAACACATCATCCGGATACACTACTTTGCGTTTGGTACCTTCATCAATACCTCTGAACGGTTCGGAAACATTCAGGTAGCCGTAATCATCAGTTAATTGCTCACCAGGCTGAATATCTCTAATAGCAATTTCAAAATCATAAGCCGTTGTAAGGCAGTTTGATTTAAAACTATGGTTTACAAACCGTGCATTATCCCAACACAAAACATCGTTTCCTTTGTTGTTTTTGTATGAATATTTTTCTAAAATATCTTTGTAAATAGTATCTAACTTGTCAACTTGTTGAGGGGTAAACTCCCTGTCAAGTTTATCAAGTATCCACGTAATAGTTCCTTTTTTAAGTAATGATGTGGCTACTACACCATAACCAATTTCATCGCTTATAAATGCAAGTTTGGTATGTGGATGGATCATTCTTCAATTTCGGTCATAGCAATGATGCGTTTTGCAGCAATCATTTCTCCGGTGGCATTACCTTCTTCGTCAGTTTCTTCAAAAGAGTAATCTTCCCAAGTTATTTCAAATTTTTTACCAATGGCTTCTTCTTCAAAAAGATTTATTTCTACGTCTCCGCTGATTTCATTAAAGATAATACTGTTGCTATCATCATCTAAGAATTCAAAATAATAATCGTCAGTTACCCCATTATAGGTGGCAACTACTACGTGTTTTTCCTCTTGTGCTGAGGCTGTTTGATTGATTGAGAATGTAAAAAGTGTAAGAATTACTAATACTAGCGTTTTCATAATGTTTTTAATTTTAAGTTGATAAATACTGCTTAATTCATCACAAAATATGCTATGGTTAGATAGACATATAAAAAACTACATGGCGTTTTCACCGAAAACAAATAGTCTTGCAAAAAAAATTAAAAACCTAAACCTGCATAAGCATTGATATTAGAGTAACGTAAAAGTATGCAATTTTCCAATCCGTTGAATAGGCAGGTTAAAAATTTTAATGAACGTTAAAACAAGACGTAATTAGTAATTAGTTAGTATATTTACAAATTCAATTCATTAAAAAACATAAAATGAACTACGCAAAAGAATTCGAAAAATTCGCTATAAAAGACCAAGGTATAAACAGTACATATTTCAATCAGACTATTAGTAGGATGTATCCGGTTGGTCTTACACCCAATATTATTGAAGAACGTCAGTTAAACATTGCTATTTTTGACGTTTTCTCCAGATTGATGATGGATAGGATCATCTTTTTAGGAACTGCCATTGATGATTATGTTGCCAATGTTATTCAGGCTCAGTTGCTTTTTTTAGAAAGTACCGATTCTTCTAAAGATATTTCCATCTATGTAAACTCTCCCGGAGGAGGCGTTTATGCAGGTTTAGGAATTTATGATACCATGCAGTTCATAAAACCTGATGTGGCTACTATCTGTACGGGTATGGCAGCATCTATGGCCGCTGTTTTGATGTGTGCCGGAGAAAAAGGAAAACGCTCTGCATTGCCACATTCAAGGATAATGATCCATCAACCGCTTGGTGGTGCTCAAGGACAGGCTTCTGATATAGAAATTACGGCGAGAGAGATACTGAAGTTAAAAGACGAATTGTATCAGATCATAGCTAAGCATTCTGGCCAAACGGTTAAAAAAGTGAATAATGATTCTGATCGTGATTATTGGATGACAGCGGCTGAGGCAAAAGACTATGGAATGATTGACGAAATTTTAATTAGAGATAAAAAATAATAATATCGGTTAATTTTAGTTTAAATACCTAACCTATATTAAGTTATAATGGCAAAAAAAGAAGAATTAGAATGCTCATTCTGTGGACGTAAGAAGTCTGAAACCAATTTATTGATTGCCGGTTTAGACGCCCATATTTGTGATAGATGTATTGAGCAGGCACATGGAATAGTATTAGATGAGATCAGTGAAACGGAGGCAAACGGCCTTTCGGCAGAATTGATCTTAAAAAGACCGTTAGAAATAAAAAACTTCTTAGATGAGTATATCATAGGCCAAGAACAAGCCAAAAAAGTAATGTCTGTGGCGGTGTATAATCACTATAAAAGATTATTGCAACCCTCCTCTAAGAAAGATGAAATAGAGATAGAAAAGAGTAATATATTATTAGTTGGCGAAACAGGTACAGGTAAAACCTTACTGGCAAGGACTATTGCCAGAATGCTAAATGTACCTTTTGCCATTGTTGACGCTACGGTATTAACAGAAGCAGGTTATGTTGGTGAAGATGTGGAAACTATCTTAACAAGGCTTTTACAAGCTGCGGATTATAACGTGCAGAAGGCTGAAAGAGGTATTGTTTTTATTGATGAGATCGATAAAATTGCCCGTAAAAGTGATAACCCTTCTATTACCAGAGACGTTTCCGGTGAAGGTGTTCAGCAAGCCTTATTGAAATTATTGGAAGGGACTGTGGTAAATGTTCCGCCAAAAGGTGGTAGAAAACATCCTGACCAAAAATTTGTGGAAGTAGATACCCGAAACATTTTATTTATTGCCGGTGGCGCATTTGATGGTATTGATCGCATCATAAGTAAGCGTTTAAATATGCAAGCTGTTGGCTACGGAGCTTCCAAAAATGAAGAGAGGGTAGACGAGGCTAACCTGTTGCAATACATAGTTCCTAAAGACTTGAAAGACTTCGGGTTAATACCCGAAATTATTGGCCGTTTACCGGTGCTTACGTATATGAACCCTCTGGATTCTAGCACATTAAGAGCTATTTTAACAGAGCCAAAAAATGCTATTATCAAACAGTATGAAAAACTTTTCTTAATGGATGGTATTGATTTTTCTATTGATGAAAAAGCGTTGCAGTATATTGTTGATAAAGCTGTTGAGTACAAATTGGGTGCACGTGGGCTCCGTTCATTATGCGAAGCTATTTTAACTGATGCTATGTTTGAACTTCCCGGAACAGACGAGAAGAAACTGAGAGTTACGCAAAAATATGCTGAAGGCAAGCTAAATAATTCTACATTAAGCAGGCTTAAAGCGGTATCATAATTCTTTCCGTTTATGATTACCAAAAACACCATAGACAAAGTTTTTGAAACAGCTCGTGTTGAAGAGGTTATTGGTGATTTTGTTCAGCTAAGAAAGGCAGGTAGTAACTACAAAGGGCTAAGCCCTTTTGCTGATGAGCGTACACCTTCTTTTATGGTGTCTCCCGTAAAGCAGATTTGGAAGGATTTCAGTTCCGGTAAGGGGGGTAATGTTATTTCCTTTATAATGGAACATGAACATTATACGTATCCGGAAGCCATCCGATATCTGGCAAAAAAATATAACATTGAAATTGAGGAAACTGAGCAGTCTGAAGAGCAAAAACAGCAATACAACGAACGTGAAAGTATGTTTTTGGTCTCAGAATTTGCCCGCGATTATTTCCATGATACACTGTTAAAAACGGAAAAAGGCAAAGCCATTGGGCTTAGTTACTTTAAAGAACGTGGTTTTACGGATGAAACTATTCAAAAATTCGAACTCGGTTATGCACCGGATGTGTGGGATGCTTTTACCAAAGCAGCGCTTGAAAAAGGCTATCAACTGGAGTTTTTAGAAAAAACAGGGCTTACCATTGTAAAAGATGATAAGCAGTTCGACAGGTTCAAAGGGCGTGTTATTTTTCCTATCCACAGCATGTCTGGCCGTGTGTTGGGCTTTGGTGGAAGGATATTAACTTCTGATAAAAAAGCGGCCAAATATGTAAACTCTCCAGAAAGTGATATTTACCACAAAAGCAATGTACTGTATGGAATTTACCATGCTAAGCAAAGCATTGCCAAAGAAGATAATTGCTATTTGGTAGAAGGATATACGGATGTAATTTCGTTTTACCAAAAAGGCATTCATAATGTGGTAGCATCTTCCGGAACGGCTTTAACTCCTGAGCAGATTCGTTTAATAAGTCGTTTAACATTAAATATTACTGTACTTTTTGATGGTGATGCAGCCGGTATCAGAGCTTCACTTCGGGGTATAGATTTGATCCTTGAACAGGGGATGAATGTAAAAGTGGTGGCATTCCCTGATGGGGAAGACCCTGATAGTTTTGCTAAGAAGAATAGTTTAGAGGATTTGCAGCAATATTTGCATGATCATGCGCAGGATTTTATCCGTTTTAAGGTTTCTTTGCTGATGGATGAAGTAAAGAATGATCCCGTAAAAAAAGCAGGATTGATACGTGATATTGTGATAAGCATAGCCAAAATACCTAATAATATTCAACGAGAGATCTACGTGCAGGAATGTGCTAAAATTATGGACATTTCAGAACGGGTGTTGTTTAGCGAGTTGGCACAACTGGCAAGAAAAGAGCTTAGGGAGGCTTCTCAAAAACCATCGCAACAAACGTCATCCACTTTTGAGGTGGTAAAGAATAAAATTAGTTCCAAAAAGATTAATCAACTTGAATTAATTGAGAGTGAATTGATTAAAGCATTATTAATATATGGAACGCTAAAAGTAGATTTTAAAGATAGTGTAGAAGTTGAAAATGAAGAAGGTGATATAGTTTTGAAAGAGATTAACTATGAGAATACTGTTGCTAACGAAATTTACCTGCATTTACAAGATGATGAAGTTGAGTTTAGCAACCAGTTTTTTAAGGAGATTTATTATCATATTATTCATCAATTAAACCAAAATGAAAGTATTAATACAGATTTATTAATAAGTGGTAACGATATTAATATTTCTAAATCAATCACAGATATCCTTATGAATTATGAAAGACATGAGTTACATAGGTGGCATGAGAAAGATATTATTGTAAAAGATAAGGGAGCAAAGTCCGAAATTTCAATGTTAGTAATGGATAATATTTTAAAATTAAGGTTGATTCTGATTGAAAATTTAATAAATAGTCTAAAATTTGAAATTAAAGAACTTTCTTATAATGATAATAAAGAAATTTATGAAGAGAAGATGAGGGAAATTTTTAACTACATAGAATTGGGAGTAAAAATTAATAAGAAAAAAGGCAGGGTAACTGGCTTTTATGTTAATTAATTTTTCAATTCCTCTGGTATCTCACAAACCGGTATAGGTATCATTTTATGTTTGTTGGCTCTGTTAAAACGTTTATAAATTTCAAACACTTCTTTTTGCCTACCAGTAAAATCACTTGCTTTTTTGCCTTGTTCATCCATTTGCATAGCCCACTCTAACTCCGGGTACGAGGCTCCAATCTGGTCTTCGTCGGTTCTATCATCTCCCCAAAGGC
>JAGQYU010000111.1 GCA_020435885.1 Flavobacteriaceae bacterium | reverse complement strand
CAGACACACAAATAAAAATTTTTGTAAAGATAAATTTAAATAACAAAAGCCCATAAATATTATTTATGGGCTTTTGTTATTTTATAAATTAAGACACTCTAATCTAAAATAGGTTCTCCGTAATAAAACTTCAATACTTTTGTTTTAAAGACATAATCATATTTGGCCCTTATAAGGGTTGCTTCGGCATTAACCAATCTATTCCTAACTTGTTCAAAATCAAAAGATGTCATTGCTCCCAAATTATAACTCTCTTGTGCATTTTTAAAAGATTCGTTTTGTGCATCCAGAGAAATTCTAGCAGATTCAAAAGACTTTGCAGCTGCCTTGGCATCTAAGTATGCTTGTTCTATGGTTTGCCTTAATTGAAGCTTTTGATTTTCTAATTCTAACTCGCTTAATTTTTGATTAATAATAGCCTTATTTACACTAGCTTTAGTTTGCAATCTATTAAATATAGGTATATTCAAACTTAGACCAACCCCTTTTTGAAAACGATCATTAAACTGCTGAAAGAAATTGCTATTGCTTTGATTAGGTAACAAATTGTTGAATTGATGAAAATACGATGTCCCCACACCTAAAGAATAACTCAACGTCGGGGTATATGCCCCTTTTGCAATTTGAATAGCTAACTCAGAATTTTCTACATCTAACTTAGCACGTTCTATCTCTGGTCTATTATTGATAGCTTTTTCAAAAACTACATTGGCATTATCATATAATAATGAAGCAGAAGGTGTTCCAACATCAATATCTGTAACATCAAATCCTTCAGGGGAAACTTGTAAAAGTTGTGCAAGATTAAGTAGTGCCAAATCCAATGTATTTTCTAAAGTTACTACATTTTGAGCATCAGTAGCTACTGTAGATTGAGCATTTAAAAGGTCTCCCTTGGGTTTTACACCTGCATCGAATTGAGCCTGAGCAACTTCAACCTGTTGATTACTGATTTCTAATTGTGTATTTGCTACATTCAAATTTTCTCTTGCAAAAAGGATATTCAAATATGCATTTATAATGTTAAGAGAAATATCATCCTTCATTTTTTGGAGGTCCATTTTACTACTTTCAACACCTAATGCAGCTTGTTTAGATGTATTTAAGTTTCTAAAACCATTAAAAATGACCCCACTAGATGACAAATTAAAACTAGAGGTGAAGTTATTTGTGTTCTTAAGAACACCATCTTGATCTTGAGACAACCCAGAATTAATTCTAGAACTTGCAGAAGCACCTAAATCTGGCAGAAAATTCCCTTTTGCAGATACAACGTCTTCCCTACTAGATTCTACTAAATATTCATTTTGTTTAACTCTTAAATTGTTTTCTAAAGCATGTTCTACACATTCTTTTAAGGTCCATTTTTTTTCTTGTGCATAGGTGAGCGTTGTAATAAAAAGGACTATTAAAATACTTATTCTTGTTTTCATTAATATAAGTTGGGTTAAGTATTTTACACACTAAAAACTATATAATTAAGTATGTAAAGATTTTTGATTGATTATATGACGACTAAAATTAAAACTTGTTACAGTTTATTTATCTTATTAAAACGTTAAAGTTTGGTTTTCTTCCAATTTCTGTAAATAAGATACCCGGCAACAGCCACTAAAATATAAGGGAAAGCCATTAAATAAATAATACCCGTGTTAAGGCTTTCGGCCATTTCTGCATCACCGGATTCTACCACCGCTTTGCACATAGCACATTGGGCTGTAGCCATTTCTGAATAGATCAGTAAGAAAATCAGTAAATATGTCTTACTTCCTTTAAACATCTATTGATAATATGGTGAAATCATTAAATAAACAATCACTCCGCTTATAGCGACATACAACCACAGCGGAAAAGTAAATTTTGCTATTTTCTTGTGCTTTTCCAAATTGTTGGTTATCCCTCTTACATAGGTTATCAATACAAAAGGTATTACTAGTATTGATAATATGATATGTGATATTAAAATAAAATAATAGACATATTTAAAAGTTCCTTCACCGCCATATTCAGTTGAATCAGACGTCATATGATACAATACGTACATCACCAAAAAGGCTATGGAGCATGCTATGGCTATTTTTATAAAAAGCTCGTGAAGTTTTCTATTGCCTTTTTTAATATTCCACACAGCTACAATCAATAAAACAGCTGTTATTGCATTGATTGTCGCATATATAGGCGGTAAAAAAACGGGTAACTTAATATCTAATTTTACTCTAAAAAGTAGTGCTACCACTAGTGGAATAGCAACAGACAATATAGCGATAAGTGTGTTATATTTTTTTGTTGATTGTTCTTTTGAACTCATTATTCGTCTAATAATTTTTGAATATCTTCTTTTAACATTTGTACCTGAGAAGCATCTAATCCATCATAAAATTTTATTGGGTTTTCATTTTCACCCGTCTTTACAGTCCTTGAGCGTATATACCCATCCTTGTCTATCAAAGCAAATAAACCGGAATGCTCAAAACCACCTTCTGCCTCTTCATTCTCTCCGGCATAGAGTTTAAATCCTTCATTGGCTAACTTGTAAATACTATCAATATCTCCAGTTAAAAAATGCCAGTTCTTAAGTGTTGCATTATGATCTTGTGCATATTTTTTTAACCTTTCTGGAGTATCTCTTTTTGGATCTATCGTAATGGAAACAATCCCAAAATTCGGATTACCATAAAATTCATCCTGAACTTTTAAAAGACTTTGATGCATTTTTGGACAAATAGTTGGACACGATGCAAAAAAGAACTCCAACACATACACTTTACCTTCATACGTTTTATTACTTATTGGCTCGTTATCTTGATTGGTAAACTCAAAATCAGGCACTTTTTCAAATTTGATAAGATCATCGGATGATAGTTTGTTTAGTATTTTTGGCAGTGCCCAGATACCAAATATCAAAATAACAAAGCTTATCCCTATATACGATTTGTTTTTCATTTAGATTTCTCTTGTATTCTTCTTCAAAGCTAATCTATATTCTGCTAATAATACCTTAACATCATCAACCATTTTACTATGAATATTTGAAACTTTTTCGGCATCATAACCATACAAAAGTCCATTGGGCATATCTTCATCGTTAGTTCTACCTCTAAGGTTTTGGTCTTTATCAACTATAAATGCATAAGGCGTATAACCTTTACTGTCTAAGCCATAGGGAGTTTTAAGACCGTCAAAGAAAGTATTCATTTTAGAAATATCCGTAAAAACGAAATTCCATTTAGACATGTCCGTGGTAAATCCTATCTCTTCTTTTAATTCTTTTACTTTATCTTCAGTGCCATTAGGAACTATAGCAATGGTTTGAAAATCAGGAAATTGATAGAAATGTTTATAAATTTTCTCGTTAAGGTTATATGCATTGTTCTTTGATCTTAACATATCATCTCCCAAAAAACAAATGATTGAAATTTTATTTGCAAGAGTCAGTGAATCACTTCTTGATTGTAAAACAGTTACATCAGAAACTTTTTCTGTTACTACCGGAAGTTTGGCAAAATTATTCGTTCCAGTGAGTAAAAAAATGTAAAAAACAAGCGGTAAAATAAACAGGCTAAAAAGTATAATAAACTTTTTCATCCTTTAAAACAATTTATAACAGATAAAAAAAGCGGTATAAAACCGCTTTACATTTTATATTTCAACTATTAATAGTTCCACCTTAAATATGGCATTAATACATCATTCATGTGGCCGCCTTCAACCAATAAAATGAATGCCAAATAACAGATTAAAAAGATAGCTGTCCATACAACTGCTCTTCTCAAACTAGCTTTCTCTTGCTTCATGTGCATGAAATACCATGTAATTCCGTATGCTTTAGCAAGTGTTAGGATAATGAATATCCAGTTTAAAATACTAGTCCCTAAAAATTTATTCAAGTGGATAGATTCCGGCTTAGCAATACCTAATATTACTTCAACTATTGTAATAATTGATAAGATACCAAATACTTTCCAAATTAAGCCAGAGTGTGATTCGTGTGATTCTGCGTGTGCCATTTTTATTTTTTATACAAGATAGAAGAATGTAAATACAAATACCCAAACTAAGTCTACAAAGTGCCAGTAAAGACCTACTTTTTCAACCATTTCATAATGCCCTCGTCGTTCATACGTTCCTAAAACCACATTGATAAAAATGATGATATTTATAACGATACCCGAGAAAACGTGGAATCCGTGGAATCCTGTTATAAAGAAAAAGAAATCGGCAAACAACGTTTTACCGTATTCATTAACTTTAAGATTAGCACCTTCAACAACCAACGTAGCGTTTTCCAACAGCTTTAATCCTTCTTCTTTAGAAACTATGTTCTTCTTCTTAACATCTTCATTTATCTGTTCTGTACGTAAACTGATTGCTGCATTTGCTTTAAAACTTTCTATAACTTCATTAACTGTATATGGAGGCACACTACCAGCTTCTTTCATAAACCAAATACCGCTACTTCTTGTATGTGCAACTCTTTCAGAATGTGTTCTTTGAACAAAATCACTCAGCGCAACTTGGTGACCGGATTCATCAACAAACTGAACTATCTTACCATCGTTCAACTGAACTGCACCGTAAGAACCTTTAATAAACGTTTTCCATTCCCAAGCCTGTGAGCCTAAGAATATCAAACCTCCTATAATGGTAAGCAACATATACAACGTTACTTTTCCTTTTTTCATTTGATGACCTGCATCAACGGCCAACACCATTGTAACCGATGAAAAAATAAGTATAAAGGTCATAAAGGCTACATAGTACATTGGGTAATGACCATGTACAAAAGGAAAATGCGTAAATACCTCATCAGCAATAGGCCAGCTATCTACAAATTTAAAACGCATTAAACCATAAGCTGCCAAAAAGCCTGAGAAAGTAAGCGCATCAGAAACGATGAAAAACCACATCATCATTTTGCCGTAACTAGCACCAAGAGGTTTTTTACCTCCGCCATTCCATGTTTCTGTAGCACTTTGCGTAGCAACAGTTGCTTCCATATAAATTAGTTAAATTTTAGTTATTCTGTTAAATTTCTTACACGTATTGCGACAAAAATATGAAACTTATGTGACATAAACCAAATAGAATTTTGATTGTCTATAAATTACACTTAGGATTAAGTAATAAAATAGAAAAACAGAAAGAGGAAAATCCACAAAATATCAACAAAATGCCAAAAAATTCCACCTAATTCAATGCCCAATGTATTTTCAGAATTATACTTTCCGCCAAGGTGTTTTACGAGCACCACTAAAAGCGTTATCAGCCCCGCAAAAACGTGTAAAAGGTGTGCAAATGAAATAGCCACTAAAAGTGATGATGATACCACACTGCCTTCGCCTGTAAAATATAGGCCTGCCTCGCGTAACTGGCTAAAACCTTCTATCTGAAAATAAACGAAACCTAAGCCTAATAAAATAGTTCCTATTAAAAGAACAGTAGTTAAGCTTCTATTATTGTTTGCTATCGCTTTTTTTACGAAGAAATAAACAATACTACTCAAAACTATTAGTGCTGTGCTTATATATAGTGCTGTAGGCATATCAAAAGATACCCAATCCTCTCTTTTTCTGCTAATTACATAAGCACTTGTTAAACCAGCAAACATCATAATCATACTAACAATACTTATGTAAAGCATTTGTTTTGACGATCTTCTTCTTACCTCTAAATCCATATTTTAATGTAAAAATTTATCAACTACAAAAATAACCTGTATCAAGGTAATATATAACACACTTGAAAGCATCAACTTTTTTGCGGCTTCGTTAGTTTGCTTTTTGTGAAGCATAAATCCGTAATACAACATGACTAATCCTAACATTAAAACCAACATAGCTGATACCACAGACAGATACAATGTTCCTGTTACCTTAAGAGCAGGAATTAAAGATACAACTATCATCCAAAAAGTATATAATAGTATCTGTGTGGATGCTTTTTTGTTTTTTTCGCCAGTTGGCAACATATTAAAACCTGCTTTTTTATACTCATCATCCAACAACCAACCTATAGCCCAAAAATGTGGGAATTGCCAAAAAAATTGTATCATAAACAAAACCCCCGGCTCAATTCCAAACTTACCTGTTGCTGCAACCCACCCCAACATAAATGGGATGGCTCCCGGAAAAGCACCCACAAAAACCACCAAAGGTGTAACTGGCTTTAAAGGTGTATAAACACTGGTGTACAACACAATTGAAATTGCCCCAAACATAGCTGTTTTAGGATTGATAGAGTATAAAATTGCTACTCCAAAAACCGTTAAAAGTATGGCTAAGATCATAGCATTGGTAACTGACATTCTACCTGAAGGAAGCGGCCTGTTTTGAGTACGCTTCATTAACTTATCAGTATCCTTTTCAATTACCTGATTAAAAGCATTTGAGGCACCCACCATAAAATATCCACCTATGGCTAGTGATATAAGTGTTGTTATGTCTATTATATCCGTTGCGAGTAAATATCCGGCAACTGCCGAAAATACCACACTTAATGACAATCCAAACTTTGTTAATTGTTTAAGATCGTCTATTACTGATAAAAAGTTATGGTTTTTTGCTGTAGAATCTATCAATGTCTGCATGTTTAACCCTCAAAAACGCTGCAAATATATTATTAATTCGTAATTTACAGCATTAATTACCATTTGATTATCAAAAGGCTTTATAAAAATTTTAAAAAAGCCTTTGCGATTTATAGAAATATATTAAATTTGCCCTCGCATTTTAAACAAATGCACTGTTCTTTTAAAGAATGCGAAAATAGCTCAGCTGGTAGAGCACCACCTTGCCAAGGT
>JAGQYU010000110.1 GCA_020435885.1 Flavobacteriaceae bacterium | reverse complement strand
ATTTCGGTGAGTTTGCAATTTTTGTTAATGGGCATTTCATAATCAATCGTTTTCTAATTGTTTTTTAAATGCTTCCAGATTCGCTTTTGTTTCATCGTCTAACTCCGGCTCTTCAATATCTTTGTAACTTTTTAATGTTTCTAATATAACATTGGCAACAATATACCTTGCTGTTTCTTTATCATCCGCAGGAACCATATACCAAGGTGCTTTTTCTTTTGATGTTCTATTTAACATATCTTCATAACATTTTTGATACTCATCCCATAATTTTCTTTCTTTTAAATCTCCGGCAGAAAACTTCCAGTTCTTTTCTTTAAGTTCAATCCGCCTAAGTAAACGATTTTTTTGTTCGTCTTTAGATAAATGCAGAAAAAACTTAAGAATGATCATACCGTTTTCAGCAATGTGTTGCTCAAAATTATTGATATGCTCCATCCGTTTATGGTAAAAATCATCCGTAAGCTGCTCAACACTAGTAACTGAAGGAATATTTTCACCAAACACATAACCACGATGTACACGAGTTACCAATACATTTTCATAATGTGTTCTGTTAAAAACACCTATTTTTCCCCTTTCGGGAAGCGCAATGTAATGACGCCATAAAAAATCATGCTTTAACTCTTTTTCTGTAGGAACTTTAAAACTATGTACAACCACACCTCTGGCATTTACATCTTTAAATACCTCTCGTATCAAACTGTCCTTTCCGGCAGTATCCATACCTTGCAAACAAACCAACATGCTGTATTTACCATGAGCGTACATGGTATCTTGCAGCTTACTGATTTCTTTACGGAGTTTCTTTAATTTCTTATTGGCACTGTCAACAACTTCCAATGTAGGTTGTTCTGATATATCTATTTGAGATGAAACCTTGTATTTATTAATATCCATAAATGCGATTTAGAAAAGTTAAAAGTAACTATTTATTGGGTTTTTCAAAAACTTGGCAACACAATGTTTTTGAGCAACTTACATCGTTGTAAAAAATATTTTTTCTTGAAAATCAAATATTTACAAGAAATAAAGTTACATTTGAGCAATAATTATTAATTTTTTTAAATGAAAAAAGGAACAGTAAAATTCTTCAATGAGTCAAAAGGATTCGGATTCATTACAGAGGAAGGTTCAAACAATGAGTATTTTGTTCATGTTTCAGGGCTTACAAGTGAAATAAACAAAGGTGATGCCGTAGAATTTGAATTAAAGGAAGGTAAAAAAGGATTAAACGCAGTAAACGTTAAAGTAATTTAATATTTATTTTTAATTTTTTTTAGTACACAAAAGCCTGCTGCAGCAGGCTTTTTTGCTTAATTATTAATACACTTTTATAAATTCTTCCATAAGAGTTATCAATTGTTTTTCAATACCTTTAGCCGCCTGCTGTACTGCTTCATGAGATACTTCTTCTACCTTACCCTCAATACCTAGGTCAGTAATTACTGAAACTCCTAAACAATTCATGTTCATGTGTTTAGCAACAATAACTTCTGGAACAGTACTCATACCTACAGTATCAGCTCCAACTAATCTTACCATTCTGTATTCAGCCGGAGTTTCAAAAGTTGGCCCTTGTAAAGCTAAATACACACCTTCTTTAACAACAATATTATTTTCTTTGGCAACTTTTTTCAATGTTGCTATCATTTTTTTATTATATGCTTCATGCATATCAACAAAACGAGGCCCAAATCTTTCATCGTTTTTACCATGTAATGGATGATCTGGCATCATATTGATATGGTCTGTGATGATCATAATATCACCCACTTTAAAAGTTGGATTTACACCTCCGGAAGCATTAGAAATAATAACATTTTCAATCCCTAAGAATTTCATTACCCTTACGGGGAAAGTTGCTTGTTGCATAGTCCAACCTTCATAATAATGAAACCTGCCTTGTAATACGAGCACCTTTTTATCACCTATGGCACCATAGATCAAATTACCAGAATGCCCAGGCACTGTTGACACAGGAAAGTTTGGTATTTCTGCGTAGGGTATGGTTTGCTTAATATCTATACAATTGATAAGGTTGCCTAAACCAGTACCTAAAATAATACCAAAATCAGGGTTATCTATTCCTCTATTTTTTATGTAATCAGCTGTTTGTTGTATTTCGTTCCACATAATCCTTTATAATTTTATTAAAATCTTTTTCGTGTTCTATAAATTTGGTTTCAATTGGTAAATAGTAAATATCATCTTCCAATGTCATAAAGCTCCTCACATAATCTTTCTCAGTTGTTAAGATCAGTTTTTTTGAACTGAAAGTATTAGCCAGTGTATCTCTTATAAAAGTAATATCAGCTTTAGAAAAATTATGATGATCAGCATATTGCAAATGTTTGATACTTATTTCTTTTTCATGTAAAAATTCCACCAGAGGTGTTGTATTGGCTATACCAGTTACCAATACCACTTCATAGTTGGTAAGCTCTTCAAGATCAATAGAATTAGCCTTTGAAATTATTTTAGAATCATACCTAATTGTTGAGAAAAATACCGTTTGATGCAATACTACATTCAATTTTTTAGCAACTTCAAACTGCTCCTTTTCTGACAAGCTATCAGGGCATTTGGTAACCACAATAATTTGTGCTCTTGAAGCACCTTTTACCTTTTCTCTTAAATTACCTGCAGGTAGCATTTTATCATCTACATACAGATCATTATACGATGTTAAAAGGATATTTAGCCCTGCTTCTACTTTTCTATGTTGATAGGCATCATCTAATAGAATTATTTGCGGCGGTTCTTTAAATTCCAACAATTTATTAATACCTTCTACTCTGTTGGCATCTACAGCTACAAGAACATCTTTAAATTTAGCATGATATTGCATGGGCTCATCGCCAATATCAGTCGGAGCAGTATTTTCGTCAGCCAATACAAAACCTTTTGTTTTGCGTTTATAACCTCGGCTAAGTATAGCCACTTTATATTTCTTTTTCAGTAACCTTGCCAGATACTCCACTTGCGGTGTTTTACCCGTTCCACCAACAGTAAGGTTTCCCACAACAATAACAGGAACTGAAAAAGAGGTAGATTTTAAAATACCTTTATCATAAAAAGTATTTCTGATATCAGTAATTTTACCGTAAAGTGATGAAAAAGGAGCCAATATTTTCCGTAGTAAACCCACAAATAACTAAATTATAAAAAATAGTTATTAAAAAGCTACATTTTCTACTATTTCTAAGCCGTAACCAATAATGCCGACACGTTTTTTAATGTATTTACCATTGGTTATCAAACGAAGTTTTGAGATTTTTAAATCATGTAATATCTGGGCGCCAATACCAAAATCTTTTTCATCCATCTTTATCTCCGGCACTTTAACATTATCAACTTGTTGTAGTTCTTTAATTAGCGAAAGTCTATTAATTAAATTAAATGACTGGTTCTCTTGGTTGATAAAAACAATAGCCCCTTTACCTTCTTCATTAATCATTTTGAACATTCGGCTAAAACTATCATCTGGCTTACTCGTTAAAAGTCTGATAATATCATTATTGATGAGTGTTGAATTTACCCTTACCAATACAGGTTCATTTTCATCCCACTCACCTTTGGTAAGAGCAATGTGCACTTGGTCATTCGTTGTTTGTCTGAATGCTCTTAATCTAAACTCGCCAAAACGTGTTTTCAATTCGAAATCTTCTATTTTTTGAATTAATGAATCATGTTGCATCCTATAACCAACCAAATCTTCAATAGAAATAACTTTAAGGTCAAATTTTTCAGCCACTTTTATCAACTGAGGTAATCTGGCCATAGAACCATCTTCATTCATTATTTCAACAATAACACCAGCAGGTTTAAAGCCAGCCAACCTAGCCAAATCTATAGCAGCTTCAGTATGGCCCGTTCTACGTAGCACACCTCCTTCTCTCGCTTTAAGCGGAAAGATATGCCCCGGCCGTGAAAGCTCATGAGGTTTTGTGTTTTCATCAACTAATGCTTTTACAGTTCTTGCCCTGTCGTATGCTGAGATACCCGTAGTAACTCCATCGCCATTATAATCTACAGATACGGTAAAGGCAGTGCCCAAGGGGTCAGTGTTATAACCTACCATCAAATCCAGATCTAAGTCATGACACCTAGATTCAGTAATAGGCGAGCAAATTAGCCCTCTACCATGTGTAACCATAAAATTGATCATCTCCGGTGTTACCGCTTCTGCTGCCGCAACAAAATCGCCTTCATTTTCTCTGTCCTTATCATCTACCACAATAACTACTTTGCCTTTTTTGATATCAGCAATAGCTTCTTTAATGGTATTCAACTGTATGGTTTTAGGTTTGGTAGGCATCATTAGTATTAAATTTTTTGTTTTTTGACCTTAAATAGTTTTTTGAAGAAATTGGTTATGGGGCTTAAGAATAAATCTACATCAAAAATGCCTTTATCTTGCGTTGCCCGTTTCATCAATAAGAAGCCGAAAGGTAGTAAAATCAATGTAGATAACCAACCTCCTGCTACGGCAGTAATAGTACTTGAATGCGCCATATTTTTGCCGGCGGTTGATATAAAATAATAGATCACAAATATTACAATAGCCAATATCATAGGGAAGCCAAACCCTCCTTTTCTAATAATGGAACCTAAAGGTGCTCCGATAAAGAACAATACCAAACAAGCAAGTGAATAAGCTAACCTTCTGTGATACTCAGTATTATATACATTTAGCATTTTTTGTTTTCCTTTTAGAACGGGTTTAAACCCTTTAATATCATCTAATGAATTTTCAGATAGATGCATAGCATTCTCTAAAATGGATACTTTATTGATACTATCAAAATTAGCCAGAATATCACTCTCAATTCCTGCATAATCTACACTATCTTTATTTATGTCTTTTATACCTGCTCTTAAAAAGAAACTTTGTGCTTTGGTTTCAATATACTCATCATAGGTTGGAGTGAGATCGTTCATATAAGTTTGTAACTGACCGACACTCAACATTTCTCTATCTTCTTTGTAATCTGATGAATCTCTGTCATTTAAGGTAGAAATATCAATGTTAAAAGTATATTCATCAAAATCAGACTTTGTAAAAAGCATTTTTTGAACTTCTCTAAACGACCTGTTCTTTCCGGAAAGATCTTCATAATGATGCCCATTTTTCAAAATCAAAGTCATATACTTACTACCCTCTTCAGTAGTAATTTCCCCTGTTTCGGCCGTAATTACCTTAGTGTTAGCATAGTATTCATCCAACCCGTAATAGATCAGTACATTTTTTAATAAATTCTCATCTTCACCATATTTTTCATCAAATTTGATGCTATATCCGGGGATATCAATATTAAAAGTACCGGGCACAAGGGCTAATGCAGGTTGCGTCTTCTGCATATCAAGCAACATATTTTTGAACTTAAAGGCAGCCCTTGGAAATGCATAATTCAAAAATAAAAAGTTCAATCCGCTTAATACTAACATTAAAATAACCAATGGCCTTATAAAACGTTGCAATGAAACCCCTGCTGATTTAACCGCAGCAAATTCATAATTCTCTGAAAGTGATCCCAATGCCATTATGGATGACAGTAATATGGCAATGGGCAATGCCAGTGGTATCTGCATTTGTGCCAAATACCCTAAAAATTTTAATATATGTAAAACACCTATCCCTTTACCTGCTATCTTATCGAATTGCAACCATAACATTTGCATCACCAATACAAATAATATGATTACGAACGTTGCTATGAAAGGAACTAGAAAACTCTTAAGTATATATTTATTTAAGATTTTCAAGTGAAAAAATTACAGTCGGTTTATGATATATCCTTCGCTTTTATATTTAGCCTCATCAAAAGTAAACATAGTTTTAGACAATGGCTGATTGGTCTTAAATTCAGTAATAGTAAGTGTTGTAACTGTTTTGTTATTACCGGTCTCTATCAATTTATAAATATGATGTGTGCCAACATCTACCCCAACCAAAATATTGCTAACTTCTGAGTTACTATCAATAGGTATGAGTTTTACATATTGTATCTTTCTGCCATTTACGTTTTGTAAAATGTCCCATTTGTATGTGTATCCGTTTTTGTAAAAAGAGAAAAACTTAGAAGGTGTTAATGTACCTTCATCTTCACTGTTTACATCAGAAATATTTACTTCCTCATCATCGGTAATGATGGTGTATACCTTTTTCCCATCATAGATCTGATTGGTTCCCATAAAGTTTGCACTATACATATCTCCTTTCATGGTAATATCTCCACGAACTTCTTGATGCACATCAGCCTCATTATTATCCAGTTTGTGTTTAAACTCCACATAAATGTTCTGATATGTGCTCATCTTTTTAGAAACCTCATCCAGCAATTGTTTTGCTTTTGCATCGTTTTGAGCAAATGATATGATTCCTGCAAAAACTGCTACCAGCAACAACATAATTTTTTTCATTTTATAAATCTGTTTTTTCATTTTTAAAAAATTCTTCCAGAGCCAGTACATCAGAAATTAGCACCTGCCTTGCCTTACTCCCTTCAAAAGGGCCTACAATTCCGGCAGCTTCTAACTGGTCTATAATTCTACCTGCTCTGTTATAACCTAGCTTTAACTTACGTTGGATCAAAGATGCCGAGCCTTGCTGCGCACTTACAATTACATATGCAGCTTCTTCAAAAAGGTCATCTCTGTCCGCAATATCTATATCAAGACTTGTGCCACTTTCCTCACCTACATACTCAGGTAACATATGTGCACTAGCATAGGCTCTTTGCGAACCTATAAAGTCAGTTATTCTATCAACTTCCGGAGTATCAATAAAGGCACATTGTAATCTCGTAATTTCATTTCCGGTAGATATGAGCATATCGCCCTTACCAATCAACTGATCAGCACCTTGCATGTCTAGAATAGTTCTGGAGTCTATTTTAGAGGTTACTCTAAAAGCTACCCTTACGGGGAAGTTTGCTTTAATGATACCCGTTATTACGTTTACCGAAGGGCGTTGCGTAGCAACAATTAAGTGAATTCCAACGGCCCTTGCTAACTGTGCTAAACGTGCAATAGGAGTTTCTATTTCCTTGCCGGCAGTCATAATCAAATCGGCGAATTCATCAATCACCAAAATAATGTAAGGTAAAAATTTATGTCCGTTCTCCGGATTTAACTTTCTGGCTTTAAACTTCTGATTGTATTCTTTAATATTCCTTACGTAAGCTTCCTTCAAAAGATCATAACGGTTATCCATTTCAATACAAAGTGAGTTCAATGTATTGATAACCTTATCGGTAGCTGTTATAATAGCTTCATCACTATCAGGTAATTTTGCCAGATAATGACGTTCAATTTTACTGAAAAGTGTTAGCTCAACTTTTTTGGGGTCTACTAATACAAATTTTACTTCAGCCGGATGTTTTTTGTAAAGTAACGATGCCAAAACGGCATTCAACCCTACAGATTTTCCTTGCCCCGTAGCCCCTGCCATTAATAAGTGAGGCATTTTAGCTAAATCAACTACAAAGGTCTCATTAGAAATAGTTTTTCCTAGGGCTAAAGGCAATTCCATATTAGCATTTTGGAATTTTTGTGTAGATAGCACCGATTTCATAGAAACAACCGTAGCATTTTTATTGGGTACTTCAATACCTATAGTTCCTTTGCCTGGAATTGGTGCAATAATCCTAATCCCTAATGCTGAAAGCGATAAGGCAATATCATCTTCCAAATTCTTAATCTTTGAAATGCGTACACCTGCATCTGGTACTATTTCATACAACGTAACTGTTGGCCCTATAGTAGCTTTAATACTTGAAATACCAATGTTATAATTACTAAGCGTTTCTACAATTCTATCCTTATTAGCTTCCAGTTCATTCTGATCTATGGTAATGTTCTCATTCCCATAATCTTTCAACAAGTCTAACGGCGGAAACTTATATTCTGACAATTCTAATGTTGGATCAAACTCACCAAAATCTTCAACTAGTTTATTAGATAAGTTTTCAACTAAATGATCTTCTTTAAAAGTTTCTTCTACTTCAATTTTAACCTCATCATGGTGTTTTACAGGCTCATCTATTACTGGTTTAGGCTTATTGGCTTTCTCTTCTTTAGGTTTGGTAGTAATAGGAAGATCTAGTTCAGAACTTGGCTTTTCATGAACAGTTTCACTTATATACCCTTCATCAGTTATATCATCTATTCCATACAAAGTTTCAGTTCTTTCTTTCTTTTTCGGAAGTTTGGCTCGCAATACTTCAGGAGTAATTTTGAACTTAGAAATTATGTACGTTAATAAACTGAATAGCAGTATTAAAAACACCCCCGTTTTGCCGATAAAATCCTTTAAGAAATCGTTCATTTCATAGCCTACAATACCGCTAAGTAGCGAATTGGAAGGGATAAAAAAACCTATAGCTAGTGCTAGCCAAATCATGGCGATCAATCCCCAAAACCATGATTTCATCAAAGGTCTAAAAGGAAAGTTAAACACTACAAAAACTCCTGAAAAGAATAACAAAACAGGCACTATAAAAGACGCTATCCCAAAACCTTGATATATAAAAAAGTGACTTATTTCAGCACCTATTTTACCTAATAAGTTTCTGGTTTCGGCCAACCTTTCAGAAAATAAAATTAACTGGCTTTGATCTTCTTTCCAGTGCATTAAAAAAGACACAAAAGAAACCAGTAAAAAAATGGAAAAGACTATTAAAAATAAACCGAACACTAAATGTGTTTGTTTACTTTTAAAAAAGCCTATCACTCTATTTTTTTTCTGTTTAGAGCTCGATTTCGTTTTCTTGGCCATGTAGCGTACAGTATTGGGCAAAAATACATAAAATTATATGAGTAGCAGGGCTAGGCTATAAAGTTTAAGAAAATTTTGGAATGTAGATTATACAACCAATAATAATAGCAATAATAGCTGCTATGGCAGGCCCTCCGGCAGAAATATCCTTAATAAGGCCTATTTTTTTATCGTATTCCGGATGGATGTAATCTGTTAGTTTTTCAACAGCTGTATTCAATGCTTCGGCAACCATAACCAATCCTATGGCAAGTAGCTGTAACATCCACTCAATGGCAGATAATTGAACTATAAATCCAATAATGGTAAGTATAACAGCAATGAAGAATTGAATTATAATACTATGTTCAGTAGTTAAAAGTATCCAAAGGCCTTTAAGTGCATATTGAATACTCTTAACCCTGCCCATAAAAAATTCTTCTTTTTTGGAGAACATTTTAGCTCATTAATGCCTCTAATGCAGCTTTGTAGTTAGGCTCGTCCACTATTTCCAGAACCTGTTCAGTGTAAATAACCTTACCGGATTCATCTAGCACTACTACCGATCTTGACAATAATCCGTTTAACGGTCCGTCAACAATCTGTAAACCATAATCCTTACCAAAAGACCCTGTTCTGAAATCAGACAAGTTGATAACATTTGCAATGCCTTCGGCTCCACAGAATCTTGCTTGGGCAAAAGGCAAATCTCTAGATATACACAAAACCTTAGTATTATCTAGCTCTGCTGCTTCTTTGTTAAACTGCCTTACTGAAGCCGCACACGTACCGGTATCAATGCTCGGAAAAATATTCAATATAACTTTAGACCCTTTATATTCTGATAAAGAAGATTCTGAAAGATCGTTTTTAACCAATTTAAAATCAGGAGCTTGAGATCCAACAGCAGGTAAATCACCTGAAGTATGGACTGCATTTCCTTTTAATGTTATTGTTGCCATGCTTATTATTTTTTATTTGTCTCAAAAATACATAAAATTAACCGTGATTAAAATGTTTTATACGTTTTATTAGCGCTAAAAAACCGTTAATACATTCTTAAACTTTACAGTACAAATACAGCATTTCTCTATTTTTAATTACTTTTGGAATCAACTTTTTCTATAAAACCTTCTTTAGGCATTGCTTTTGATGCTATTGTTTGTATGAAAATGAAACGACACATAGCAATATTCATACTGTTAGCAGCACTGAGTTTTTCAGTAAACTTAGATGCTCAATCAGATTTTTCTAAAAAACTTGATTCCATCAAATTTTCATTGGATGCCGGAAAACAACTACAACCTCTGCAATTTAAGCTGGTAGATACTTTACAACGTACATCTATATTAGACGTTAAACAGCAACCATACCTTATAGGTTTTAAGTCACAGGCGAGTTCCTATTTTGATCCGTTAAGAAAACCTAATAGTATCCCTCCTAGTTTTATGAAAAAAGAAACACCATTAGATGATGATATTTTAGTAAAACGATCTTTTATGGGGCAAGATACTAGCAACAATGTTACGCTAAAAAGTGATGTAAGCCTTGGAACCTTTCATACCAATACTAATAAGGTGAAATTAGAGGTTAGAGATTTTAGCTTGGTAGATGGAGATCGCATAAAAGTATATGTAAATGAGCAAGTTATCAACAATAATATTATGTTGAATGCTACTTCATATGTGATTATTGTAGACCTTAATAAAGGATACAATCGTATTGATGTTGAGGCACTTAACCAAGGTTATTCGGGGCCTAATACTGCTGAACTGAGAGTGTTTGACGAACATGGTTATTTACTTTCTGCCCAAGAATGGAATATTGCTACCGGAAATATTGCTACCTTAGGAGTGATTAAAAACTAACCTAACCTACTATGACCGAAAAACACGAACTACTAACCGACCAGCAATTTGAAGAACAATTCAAAGATTGCACCTTGCCCCCAGTCTTTATGACCCATGAAGCCCATCTACGATTGGCATACATACACATTAAAAAGTATGGTATTAAAAAAGCTGTAAAAAACCTGACTACCCAAATTGCCAAATTTGATTTTGAAGTAGGCGATGATACTAAATTCAATAAAACAGTTACAGTAGCCTCTATAAAAGTAATGAACCATTTTATAGATAAGGCAAAAGCAGTAGATTTTAGAGGTTTATTGAGTGAATACCCGAGGCTGAAAAATAATTTTAGAAGCCTTTTAAAAATGCACTATAAAACAGATATCTTTAGAAGCAGTAGAGCAAAAAATCAATTTATTGAGCCTGATCTACCTTTTGGGTTTTCAGCATAAAAAAACTATCTAGCTAAACTATGTTTAGTGAATTACACAATAATATTTTAACAAAAAAGCCAAAGAAAATTCTTTGGCTTTTTTGTTCTATTTATTTTTAAGAGATTGCTTCTCCCGAGTACTCGGGATCGCAATGACAAGATGAGTCATTACGAGGAGTCTCTACTAGAGGCGACGTGGTAATCTTTTTATGTAGATTCAAAATGCAAAGTTTGCTTCGCTACGCTCGCAATGACGCTATAGGTGGATTACCTCATCATACGCATCAGCTACAGCTTCCATAACAGCCTCACTCATAGTTGGATGCGGGTGAATAGCTTTTAGCACTTCATGCCCTGTGGTTTCTAATTTTCTACCCAATACTGCCTCAGCAATCATATCTGTAACTCCGGCGCCAATCATATGGCAGCCTAACCACTCGCCATACTTAGCATCAAAAATTACCTTTACAAAACCATCAGAAGCTCCGGCTGCTTTTGCCTTACCGGAAGCAGAGAACGGGAATTTACCTACTTTCAGCTCGTAACCAGCTTCTTTGGCTTGCTTTTCTGTCATACCCACACTGGCGATTTCAGGAGTTGCATATGTACACCCAGGTATGTTTCCATAATCAATTGGTTCAGGGTTTAATCCTGCAATTTTTTCCACACATGTGATACCTTCAGCGGAAGCCACATGCGCCAAAGCAGGCCCATCGACCACATCACCAATAGCATAGTACCCCGGAATGTTGGTTTGATAATATTTGTTCACTAAAATTTTGTCTTTATCAACTGCAATGCCAACTTCTTCCAAACCTATATTCTCAATATTCGTTTTGATACCAACCGCTGAAAGGATAATATCTGCATCCAGAACCTCTTCGCCTTTTGCAGTTTTAACGGTAGCTTTTACACCTTTACCGGAAGTATCAACAGAGGTAACACTAGCGTTGGTCATTACATTGATACCAGACTTTTTGAACGAACGCTCAAACTGCTTAGAGATATCTTCATCTTCCAATGGAACCA
>JAGQYU010000109.1 GCA_020435885.1 Flavobacteriaceae bacterium | reverse complement strand
TGTGTATTAACTGATAATACCATGCAACAAGCCATTGACAGATCAGGAGGTAAACATGGTAATAAAGGAGTTGAGTGTGCTATTGCGGCTATAAAAATGGCAACTTTATGATAGTTTTAACTATCGTTTTTTCTTACAAAATTTGAACACTCATTCTAATTTCGCTACTTTTGAGTGATTATGTGAATTGTTAACAATTCATTTTTTATTTTATGAAGATCATTAAACGAACAAATAAAAAATTTGAATACAAGCCAAGATATTATAAGGGCGAGGGAAATCCTTATGAAATTAAACATAAGTTTGACGAGTTCAGAAAAACAGTAGGAAAAAAGAATATAAAAGAAAAGTTTAATGACGCTGTGGAAGATCTAAATTCTGATGGAAAAGGATTTAAGGTTAATAGAACTATTTTAATAATCGCCTTAATTCTTACGCTCATTTTTCTCTACTTAATAGATTTCGATTTATCAATTTTTCAATCAAAGTAAATGGCAGACATCATTCAATTATTACCTGATAATGTTGCCAATCAAATTGCTGCCGGAGAAGTGGTGCAACGCCCCGCATCAGTAGTAAAAGAATTATTAGAAAATGCTGTAGATGCAGGAGCTACCGAAATAAAATTACTTATAAAAGATGCCGGTAAAACATTGATTCAAGTAATTGATAACGGTATCGGTATGAGCACAACTGATGCTAGGCTCTCTTTTGAAAGACATGCTACGTCTAAGATCAAAAAAGCTGAAGACCTGTTTAATTTACATACTAAAGGCTTTAGAGGTGAAGCATTGGCTTCTATAGCTGCTGTTGCCCATGTTGAACTAAAGACCAAACAAGCCGAAAAAGAGCTGGGTACGCACATCAGAATTGAAGGAAGTTTAATTCAATATCAAGGTGTCATTTCTACTCCCACAGGGACCAGTATTGCTGTTAAAAATTTGTTTTTTAACATTCCTGCACGGCGCAATTTTTTGAAATCCAATACTGTTGAAAACAGGCATATTATGGATGAATTTTATCGTGTAGCGCTGGTTCATCCTACCATTTCATTTATGTTTTATAATAATGATAGCGAAGTTATTAACCTTAAAGAAAGTAATTTACGAAAACGCATTGTAGCCATCCTAGGGGGTAAAACCAATGAAAAATTAGTACCCATTGAAGAGGAAACTGATATTATGAAAGTTGAAGGTTTTGTAACAAAACCCGAGTTTGCCAAAAAGAAAAGAGGTGAACAATATTTCTTTGTGAACAATAGATTTATAAAAAGTTCATACTTACACCATGCTATTGTAAATGCTTATGAAGGTTTGCTTGCCGCAGATCAACATCCTTCTTATTTCTTGTATATAACAGTGCCTCCGGAAACGATTGATATAAATATTCATCCTACCAAAACTGAAATAAAATTTGAGAATGAGCAACTTTTGTATGCTATGCTCCGCTCTACCGTAAAACACAGTTTGGGACAATATAATGTAGCCCCTGTACTTGATTTTGACAGAGATGCCACCATGGATATTCCCTATCACTATAAAGATAAAAAGAATATACAAGCACCTAAAATTCAGGTTGACCCCTCTTTTAATCCCTTTGAAACTGAAAAATCTTTCCGCCAAGGCGAAAAAAAAGAGACTTCACCCAAATGGGAATCATTATACGTTAGTGTTGATGATGATGCTATCAATATAAAAGATATTGATGTTGAGGCTCAATTGGTTACAAAAGAATTATTTGATGAATCTACAACCGAAATTGTTAGAAAGACATATCAGGTACATCAAAAATATATATTGAGTGTTATCAAATCCGGAGTGGTTTTTATCAATCAAAACTTGGCGCATCAACGTATTTTATATGAAGATCTGCTTACAAAAATGACGTTAGAAGATACTGTTAGCCAGCAATTGTTATTCCCTATTGAAATGATCTTTACCAATAGTGATATTTTGCTTTGTAAAGAAATTCAGTCTGACTTGGAAAGTGCCGGTTTTCAATTTTCTTCCATCTCAAAAGATACTATAATACTTAGTGGTTTACCTGTACATGTAAACCCATCAGAACTACAATATATTTTTGAAGAATTGTTTGAAACCGTTAGGCGTGGAATACCGGAATCTAGCTTTAGCCAGTTGGATATTATTGCCAAAAGTTTAGCTAAAAGTATGGCGATAAGAAATGGCGTAAAACTTAACAGTGCAGAGCAGGAAGAAATTTTAGAACAGTTGTTTTTATGTAAAGAGCCTAATCAGTCTCCCTTTGGAAAGAAAACATTTATCACATTAACATCAGAAGAAATTCAATTAAAATTTGACCATTAAAACCCGTTTGATTAATGAACAGGATTACCGAAACCGTTAAACATCTTATCATCATAAATGTCCTCCTTTATTTGGTTACTAAGTTTGTATTTCCAAATTTACAGGAGTTGTTTGCTTTACACTTTCCTGAAAATCCAAATTTTGGTTATTGGCAATTTGTAACAAGTATGTTTATGCATAGTCAAAATATGTTTATGCATATTGCCTTTAATATGTTGGCTTTATGGATGTTTGGCAGTCCTTTAGAGCAGATTTGGGGTAGAAATAAATTTCTGTTTTTCTATTTTTCCGCAGGAATTGGTGCCGGGCTCATCTACACATTGGTTAATTATTATCAGTTTAACAGTGTTTATAATGAGCTCATTAATTTAGGAGCTAAAAGTTCTGAGCTGAAAAATCTACTTTCTACAGGCCAATATAATACTGATGGTATTTTGGGGCAAGTATCGCAAGACAAATTACTTAGTATCTATCAAACATTTAACACGCCTGCCGTAGGTGCATCTGGTGCCATTTATGGTATTTTGGTTGCTTTTGGAATGAAATTCCCTGAGGCTAAATTGGCACTTATTTTCTTTCCTGTACCCATAGCCGCTAAATATTTTATCCCTATACTTATTGCAATGGACTTATTATCCGGATTGACGGGTTACTCAATTTTTGGCGGTGGCAATGTGGCTCATTTTGCACACGTTGGCGGTGCATTAGTTGGCTTCTTGATTATGCTATATTGGAAGAAAAATCAATTTAAACGCTGGGATAAATAACTGTTATGAACAGCCTTTTTCAAAAACTGCAATATAAATTCAACTATGCCACTATTGTTGAACGTATCATCTATATTACTATTGCTGTGTTTATTTTTACTTTTGTTATTGAGGCAATTGCTTCATTAATACAAGTTGAAGGTAACCCTATTTTTGACTGGTTTTCACTACCTACCTCATTTCAAGACTTTATTGTAAAACCATGGACAATTGTTACATATGGCTTTTTACATGGTGGTTTTTGGCATATACTCTTCAACTTATTGATATTATATTATTTCGGAAATCTTTTTTTAGATTTCTTTTCCAAAAGAGATTTTCTGATCTATTACTTTGCAGGAATTATAGCTGGGGGAGTTGTTTATATTTTAAGCTATAATTATTTCCCTGCACTTAAAAACACCAATACAACACTTGTTGGAGCTTCAGCAGGAGTTACAGCAATTGTCATTGGAATTGCCACTAAAATACCTAACTATGCCTTGCATTTCCGTTTTATCGGAGCTATTAAACTTTGGTATATTGCGGTTGGGTTAATTGTTTTAGACATTATGCAAATTCCTATAAATAATACCGGAGGACATTTATCACATTTAGGTGGTGCTATAACTGGGTGGTTACTCACTACCTATTTCAGTTCTGGCAAAAAATCATCAAAAAGAAGTACTTTTTCAAGTTTTTTTAAGTCAAAAAAACAAAGGCCTTTAAAAACCGTTTATAAAAAGCAACAACCCGTTGCAGGAAGTAAAATAGATGATGCTCAGCAACAAAAAATTGATAAGATTCTAGATAAGATAAGCAAATCTGGTTACGATGCACTTACAAAAGAAGAAAAAGATTTTTTATTTTCAGTAGGTAAAAAATAATATGAAAAAGCTTACATTATTCAATAAGATACTGTTTATCATTAATACCGTCTTTGCTATAGGACTGGTAGTTTCTTTTGCCCTACCTTATCTTGAACCTCAAACCTATGGTGTTGTAGCTTTAATGAGCTTAGTTGTTCCGGTTTTTATACTCATAAATGCTTTTTTTGTAGTCTATTGGATACTTATAGGTTTTAAAAAGCAGTTCTTACAATCACTTATTGTATTAATATTTAGTTATTTTTTTCAGCCTAGTATTTACAAATTCAATCCGACAACTAGTACTTCAAAAAATGGTATAACTGTATTTTCGTATAACGTAAGAAAATTTAATAAATATAACTGGCTCAAAGACAAAGACATTGACAAAAAAATTGATTCTTTTATTACAAGTTTACATCCGGATATAGTTGCAATTCAAGAGTATAGAAAATTAAATAATTTTAATTTAAATTATCCTTTTAACTACAATCATATTATTAGGAATAATCAGAGTGGGCTTGTTATCTATTCTAAATATCCCATCATCAAAAAAGGTTATTTAGAATATAAAAGAAGTGATAGCAGAACAATTTTTGTTGATATAGTTAAAGGAACAGACACATTAAGGGTTTATAATTTTCATTTAGCTTCATTAGGCGTGAACCCTGAGAAAGATTATCTTGAAGCAAATGAATCTAAAAAATTAATAAAAAGGTTAAACAGATCATTCAAAATACAACAAGATCAAATAGATACATTGCAAAAACATTTAAAAACAAGTAAGTACAAAAAGATTTTGGTTGGTGACATGAACAATACTTCACACTCCTGGGCATATAAAAATATCAAGGGAGGTTTTACTGACACTTTCTTGGAAGCCGGAAAAGGTTTCGGAAGAACTTTTAATTTTAATAATATTCCTTTACGAATCGATTATATTTTAGTTGATGAAGGTATTAAAGTAAATAATCACACTGTTTTTGATGTAAAATTATCTGACCATCAGCCAATTATAGCTGAAATAGAACTATAATTCCGTCTCAAAATCATATACTCTTTCAACTTTACAAATTCTTACAGTAAATTTTTTATACCACAATTTTCTGCCTTTCTCTCTAGCCTCTGTATGTTCTAAATTATGTTTCCAATTACTGATCGATTCTAATCTATCCCAATAAGAAACTGTTATACCGATATCATTTCTAGCTGATTCAACACCCAAAAAACCCTTTTGCAGTTGAGCCAATTCAATCATTCTTTCAGCCATTTTTTCATAATTTTCATCAATTTCTGTTCTAACAGAAGTAAAAATTACAGCATAGTAAGGTAGATTGGGTGTAGTTGCAATCATAGTATTTTATTGTAAATTTGCCATCCGTAAAGATATTACAATGGTTCAACAAAAAAAAGTTGCTTTTTATACACTCGGCTGTAAGCTGAATTTTTCTGAAACTTCTACTATTGCCAGAAGTTTTATTGATGAAGGCTTTCAACGTGTTGATTTTGAAGAAAGAGCTGATATTTATGTAATTAACACATGCTCGGTTACTGACAATGCTGATAAACGCTTCAAAACCATTGTAAAGAGTGCTTTAAAAAAGAATAAAAATGCATTTTTAATTGCAGTTGGTTGCTATGCCCAGCTAAAACCTGAAGAGCTTGCCGCAGTTGACGGTGTTGACCTTGTACTAGGAGCTACTGAAAAATTTAAAGTAATAGATTATATTAACGACCTCTCAAAAAATGAAATTGGCGAAGTACATTCTTGTGAAATAGAAGAAGCCAACATTTATGAAGGCAGTTATTCCATTGGAGACAGAACACGTGCTTTTTTAAAAGTACAAGATGGATGTGATTACAAGTGTACCTATTGTACTATTCCCCTTGCCAGAGGTATTTCTAGAAGCGATACGTTAGAAAACGTGTTGAAAAACGCTGCTGAAATTGCTGAAAAAGGCATCAAAGAAATTGTGTTGACAGGTGTTAATATTGGCGATTACGGTAAAGGCGAATTTGGCAATAAAAAGCATGAACACACTTTCTTTGAGCTGGTTCAAGCATTGGATAAAGTAAATGGCATCAGCCGTTTACGAATATCTTCCATTGAACCAAATCTGCTAAAAGATGAAACTATTGATTTTGTGGCCACCTCCAACAGTTTTGTACCGCATTTTCACATTCCGCTTCAAAGCGGTAGTGATGAGCTTCTTAAATTAATGAAGAGAAGATATCTTCGTCAAACTTATACTGACAGGGTTTCAAAAATTAAAGAAATAATGCCCAATGCTTGTATTGGTGTGGATGTTATTGTAGGTTTTCCCGGAGAAACAGATGAGCATTTTTTAGAAACCTACAACTACCTCAATGAGTTGGATATTTCTTATCTACACGTATTTACCTATTCAGAAAGACCCAGTACAGAAGCGGTTTTAATGGACGGCGTTGTTCCTCAAAATGTGAGAAATAAACGCAGTAAAATGCTCAGAGGCTTATCCGCAAAGAAACGAAGAGCTTTTTATGAAGGCCAATTAGGCAATGAACTAACGGTGCTCTTTGAAGGAGAAAACAAAGAAGGATATATTTACGGATTTACGGAAAATTATGTAAAAGTGAAAACTACGTGGAATCCGGAGTTGGTAAATACACTTCACAACGTAAAACTAACCCACATTGATACTGACGGTTTGGTACGTTTTGATTGGATAAAAGAACCTGCTATACTGTAATGGAAAAAGATCACATCTATTTTGTTCCGGGGTTGGCTGCCAGTTCTTCCATTTTTGAATACATTCAAGTTCCATCAGAAAAATTTGAAATTCACTATCTGGATTGGCTAGTACCTGAATCTAAAAACGAAACTGTTGAACATTACGCAAAACGCATGTGTGCCAACATTGAACATAAAGATCCTATTTTAGTAGGTGTTTCTTTCGGAGGAGTTATGGTACAGGAAATGAGCAAGCAACTAACTGTTAAAAAGACAATTATCATTTCGAGTATCAAGTCAACTCAAGAACTTCCGAAAAGATTGCGGCTTATAAAAAAAACAAAAGCTTACAAATTATTGCCGGTAAAGGCCATCACCAATATTGAAAATTTTTCTAAAATGGCTTTTGGCAAAACTGTAAAAAAGAGAGTCGATCTTTATCAGAAATATCTGTCTATGAGAGATAAAGATTATCTACCATGGGCGGTCCACACTATTTTACATTGGAAACAAGACGAACCCTTGCCGGAAGTTGTTCATATACATGGCAATAAAGATGAAGTTTTCCCTATAAAAAATGTAACTAATTGTAAAGTTATAGAGGGTGGTACTCACATTATGATCCTTAACAAAGCAAAACATATTTCTAACTTGTTGCAAGAAGTAATTTAGTATATTCGAACCATGAAAATTGAAGAGACCCCCATTAAAGATTTACTTCTTATAACTCCCGTTGTTTTTAGTGATAACAGAGGATATTTCTTTGAAAGTTTTAAAAAGAAAGAGCTGGAAGCTTTCTTGAAGATTGATTTTGTTCAAGACAACGAATCACTCTCACAAAAAGGCGTATTAAGGGGACTTCATTTTCAAAATCCGCCTTACACACAAGCTAAATTGATTAGAGTAATTACCGGAAGTGTGTTAGATGTTGCTGTTGATCTTAGAAGAAACTCACCTACTTACGGAAAACATTACAAATGTATTCTTTCAGCAGCCAATAAGCAGCAATTATTTGTCCCTAAAGGGTTTGCTCATGGTTTTCTGGTGTTGGAAGACAATACTATTTTCAGTTATAAATGTTCTGATTATTACAATAAAAACTCAGAAGAAGCATTATTATGGTGTGATGAAACGTTAGCGATTGATTGGGAAATAACTGATCCTATCATCTCTGAAAAAGATGCCAATGCAAAAAATTTTAGTAGTTTTATATCTCCTTTCTAAAAAATTATGAAAAAGAACATTCTCCTTTTTGCCATTTTAGCTTTACTAATAACCAGTGGAGTTTTAATCAATGCTACCCAACAAGTACCTGAAGAAAACTCTAAACTTCTTATAAATAAAGAAGTCCAAAATGCAAGTGATGGTTATACCATCAAAGCGTTGAAAGTTCCAACTTCTATGGAGTTTGCTGGAGAAAAAGTGCCTTTACACAAAGTTGATGTTAAAGAACGAATGGACAGGGAACTGTTGGTTAACACCTATTGGCAATCGAATGCATTGTTGTGGATAAAACGTGCCAACAAATATTTCCCTATTATAGAACCTATTTTAAAAAAGGAAGGAGTTCCTGATGATTTTAAATACCTAGCCGTGATAGAAAGTGATTTGCTGAATGTTACTTCGCCTGCCGGTGCTAAAGGGATGTGGCAATTGTTGAAAGATGCCGGAAGAGAAAACGGTTTGGAAGTAAATGATAATGTTGATGAACGTTATCATCTTGAAAAAGCCACCCGTGCTGCTTGTAGTTATCTGAAAAAATCTAAAGAACAATTAGGTTCATGGACATTAGCTGCCGGAGCTTACCATGCCGGTAATTATGGTTTAAAGCAACGGCTAGAAGAACAAAAAGTTACCAGTTATTATGATGTAATTGCCGGAGAAATGACTGAGCGCTATGTGTTTAGAATATTGGCCGCTAAAGAAATTTTGAGCAATCCGTCAAAATATGGTTTTTATTTTGAAAAGGAAGACCTGTACACAATGCCTAAAAGCTATGAAGTTAAAGTTGATACTGCGATTACCAATATAGCTTTGTTTGCAAAAAAATACGGAACCTATTATAGAGAATTAAAATCGTTTAACCCATGGTTACGGGAAAATACACTTAACAATAAATCACGTAAAGTGTATTATATAAAACTTCCTGAAAAATAATTATTTACGCAGATTTTCTAAGGCTATATTATAGTCATCAATAATCTCTTTAAGGATTGTTGCTGCGGGTTTAATATCATGGATGAGTCCGGCTATTTGTCCTATTTCTAGCTCTCCATCTTCCAGATCTCCTTCAAACATACCAAGTTTGGCTCTGCCTCTGCCTAACAACACTTTTAATTGTTCTACTGACGGGTTTTTACTGTAGAGTTCCTGAACCTCATCAAAAAATTTATTTTTTAATAACCTTACGGGAGCTAATTCCTTCAGCGTAAGCATGGTATCTCCCTCTTGAGCTTCTACCACTTTTTGCTTAAAGTTTATATGTGATGATGCCTCATCACTTGCAACAAATCTACTACCGATCTGCACGCCATCAGCACCTAAGACCATGGCCGCTAACATACCTTTGCCTGTGGCAATGCCACCCGCTGCAATTAAAGGAATACTAATTTTTTCCTTCACCATAGGTATCAATGTAAATGTAGTAGTTTCATCTCTGCCATTGTGTCCTCCGGCTTCAAAACCTTCAGCTACAACAGCATCTACACCGGCTTCCTGAGCTTTTAACGCAAACTTTACACTACTAACTACATGCACAACAGTAATTCCGTGCTCTTTTAAAAATGATGTCCATGTTTTAGGGTTTCCTGCCGAAGTAAAAACTATGTTAACACCCTCATCAACAATAATCTTCATAATATCCTCAATGTTCGGATAGAGCATAGGAACATTCACTCCAAAAGGTTTATCAGTTGCTTTTTTACATTTTTTAATGTGCTCCAATAATACTTCAGGATACATACTTCCGGCACCTAACAAGCCTAATCCACCGGTATTACTAACAGCAGAAGCAAGCCTCCAGCCACTAGCCCATATCATTCCGGCTTGAATGATAGGAAACTCTATATTGAAAAGTTTTGTGATCTTATTGTTTTCGAATGCCATATCTATGAAATTACACCAGAACCTAACAACTCATCGTTTACATACCAAGCTACAAATTGCCCTTCTGTTATTGCTGATTGATCTTTTTCGAATTCAACATAAAGACCTTCTGCAACTTTATACAACGTAGCCTTTTCTAAAGGCTGTCTGTAACGTATACGAGCCATAACTTGCATAGTTTCTCCATCATTCAAAGCAAGGTCTTCCCGAATCCAGTGTACTTCTTCATTCTTTACAAAAAGGGTACTTCTATATAATCCTTTATGATCTTTTCCTTCTCCGGTATAAATTATATTTTTTTCAACATCAGTATCAATGACAAATAGAGGTTCAACAGTACCTCCAACGGCCAAACCTTTGCGTTGACCTTTTGTAAAATAATGTGCTCCCTGATGTTTGCCCACTACCTTACCATCTTCTGCATGATACGCATATTTAGAAGCCTTAAAAGCCAATTCATCTTCCTTAGTGTCAAATAACTGTGTTGATTTTTCAAAAATAGTTGAATCATTTGGTATCTGAACAATAAATCCTTCTTTGGGTTGTAATTTCTGTTGTAAAAATTCCGGCAAACGTACTTTACCTACAAAACAAAGCCCTTGAGAATCTCTTTTTTCTGCAGTTATTAATCCTAATTTACCAGCAATTTCTCTAACTTCAGGTTTTGTCAACTCCCCTATAGGGAATAATGATTTTGAAAGTTGCTCTTGTGATAACTGGCACAAAAAGTAAGACTGATCTTTATTTTTATCAATTCCGGAAAGTAACCGATACATTTTTTTCCCATTAATTTCAACGCTATCTTTTCGGCAATAATGCCCTGTGGCTACGTAATCAGCGCCAAGCTCTAAGGCAATTTTCAGAAAAACATCAAATTTGATTTCTCTATTGCAAAGCACATCTGGGTTTGGCGTTCTGCCCATTTCATACTCCCTGAACATATAATCAACAATACGTTCTTTATACTGCTCACTCAAATCAACTACCTGAAAAGGAATATCTAATTTTTCTGCTACTAGCATAGCATCGTTACTATCTTCTAGCCATGGGCACTCATTAGATATAGTAACAGAATCATCATGCCAATTTTTCATAAAAAGGCCAATAACTTCATACCCTTGCTCTTTTAACAAATATGCGGCAATACTGGAGTCAACTCCTCCTGAAAGGCCTACAACAACTCTTTTCATCAATTACAATTGAATTGCAAAGATACTAACAAATACAAAAAAAGCTATAGAAAACTCTATAGCCTGTTCAGTATTTAGCGTAAATTGAAACTTATGATTTCTTTGGTTTTTCTTTTTTGGCATTAGGTTGCTCGGTACTGACCAATTCCCCATCCATATAATTTTCCCAGGTGCCTACTCTTACATCATCTTTAAATTGTCCTTTTGTAGTTATTATACCTGTCTTTCTATTATAATACACCGCTGGGCCATTCAACTTGCCTTCTTTATAAGTAAAATGTTGATATAAATGCCCTTTGATAGAGTATTTTCTATAGGTACTATCTAACAATCCTCTCCTGTAAAAAGCTATTTCAGTCGGTTTACCGGTATTGTAAAATGTTTTGTATTCTCCATCCAACTTTCCATCAGTATAATTTTCTTCAGACATTACAGTCTTTCCATCTTCGTGAAAAAACAACCATTTACCTACTCTGTCTTTCCCTCTCATTTTACCTTTGCTTTGCATTACACCTGTTTCGGTATAAAAAGTTACATCTGCAATATCATTCTCGGCATTATACACTTTTATAGTTACAGGGTGGTCTGAACTAGCAGCTGAATAGTATTTGAATGTACCAATCTCCTTTCCATGACTGAACTCACCTTGGTATCGTATTCTATCATTATTATAATACTTTTTCCAAACGCCATGCCTTCTCCCTTCGCTGTCTAATTTATTAATGTCAGATTGAGCAAATGAAAAATTAAAGCTCAATACAGCTAATGCTATTAAAATTTGTAATGCTCTAATTTTTTTCATGTTAGTGAATTTCTTCAGTTAAACTATTTCACTTTTACTATAGCATGTATAAAAACGTAAAAAAACTACCCAAAGTATATTTTTTGAAAGAAATATTTAGTTTTTACGTTTTCAATCAATAATCCATAAAAATATACGCCACTTGTATAATATTTTTAATAAATGTGAGTTTATATTAGTCCAGAGATGCAAACAAACTAACCCAATTTTCTCTGTAAAGTGATTATGAATGCAGTTAAAGGAATATCAAAATTTTCTTTACTAAAAGAGTTGAATGCCGTACCTGCTTTAACCAAAAGCAGCAGAGATAAAATTGCTAAAACAGTTCTTGAAGATCCTACGCAATTCCAGTCGCTGATTGAAATTGCTTTTGATTACGACAATGATATCTCCGCAAAGGCATGTTCTATACTAGAAACCGTTTGCGAAAAGCGAATAGAATACATGGCCTTTAACCTTAATTTCTTTACAGATAACCTACCCAACGTTACAGATGAAAGTTGTATTAGATCTATGGCTAAGATTAGTAATTTAGTAGCTATGGACTATGACTCTAAGTTCGATTCAGCCATACGATTAGTAATAACCAAAGATCAAATATCACAACTTATTGAGAGTAATTTCGAATGGCTGTTGAGTGATCATAAAGTAGGTATAAAAGCAGATGCCATGGAAGCTCTTTACTACCTTGGCAATTCTATCAGTTGGATACACTATGAGCTTAAAATGATCCTTGATAAGAACATTCCAAACGAAAGCCCTGGGTATATTGCCAGAGCTAAAAAAATATTGGAAGGCATTTCTAAGAATCAAGCCGCTTAAAAACTAACATATTACTTTTCTTTTCTTAGTAATTCATTTATTTTTACAATCTCAATTGAAAATGGATGGATTTAACTAATTTAAACGCTATTTCGCCTATTGATGGGCGTTACAGAAGTAAGACTAATCAGCTTGCGCCCTATTTTTCTGAAGAAGCTCTTATAAAATATCGATTAAAAGTTGAAATTGAATATTTTATTGCTCTTTGCCAGATACCATTACCGCAACTGAAAAGTTTTGATAGTAAAAATTACGAAAAATTACGTGATATTTACCTCAACTTTACTGAGAAAGATGCGCAACAAATAAAAGATATTGAAAAAGTTACCAACCACGATGTTAAGGCGGTTGAGTATTTTATAAAAGAACAATTCGACGCTTTAAAACTTCAAAACTATAAAGAGTTCATTCATTTTGGGTTAACCTCACAAGATATTAATAATACGGCTATTCCGCTTTCGCTGAATGATGCTTTTGATATTGTTTATTATCCGGAAATTGCTAGCCTTATTGAAAAATTACGCAGTTTAGCAGATGAATGGAAAGACATCCCTATGTTGGCAAGAACCCACGGTCAACCGGCATCACCTACACGATTAGGGAAAGAAATAACCGTATTCATTGAGCGTTTAGAACAACAAATACATCAATTACAGCAAATACCTTATGCTGCCAAATTTGGAGGAGCTACCGGAAATTTCAATGCACACAATGTTGCCTATCCCACCATAAACTGGAAAGATTTTGGGACTAATTTTGTTGAAAAAGTACTAGGCTTACACCATTCATTTCCAACAACGCAGATAGAGCATTACGACCATTTAGCTGGTATCTTTGACGCTTTAAAGCGCATCAATAATATCATTATTGATTTAGATAGGGATATTTGGACTTATATTTCTATGAGTTACTTTAAGCAAAAAATAAAGGCCGGAGAAGTAGGTTCTTCTGCTATGCCACATAAGGTTAATCCTATTGATTTTGAGAATTCGGAAGGTAATTTAGGGATTGCCAATGCCTTGTTTGAACATTTATCTGCAAAACTGCCTATATCACGTTTACAACGTGATCTAACGGATTCTACCGTACTAAGAAATATTGGAGTGCCTATTGCGCATACCATTATAGGTTTCTCTTCTACTTTAAAAGGGCTGAATAAACTATTACTCAACAAAGAAAAAATTGAAGAAGACCTTGAGGATAATTGGGCAGTTGTAGCAGAAGCTATTCAAACTATTTTACGTAGAGAAAATTACCCTAATCCATACGAAGCGTTGAAAGGTTTAACAAGAACAAATGATGCAATAAATCAGCAAACCATTGCCAATTTTATTGATGGGTTAGATGTTTCAGCAGATATTAAAAAAGAGTTGAAGAATATTATGCCAAGTAATTATACGGGTATCTGATGAGGGTTGTATTTTATATTATAATTTGCTTAGTATCTATTTCTTGTGGAAAACAAAGCAACAATGTCACCAATTTTAGAACAGGTACTTTTGAAACTTTTTTGGAAGATACTAATGTAACCTCTACCGCTATACGGAATGATTCCATTCAAATTGAAACCTATGATGGGGTTGAACATATTTTTGCCATTAAATGGAACTCGAATTTTGAATATGAACTATTAAAAATTAACCCAAAAAATCAATTAGACAGCACTCCTTTTATAGTAAAAATTACAGGAGTAAAAGATAATTCTTATACCTTTAAGGCACATTATAAAGGTTCAAATTTTAAACAAAAAGGACGAGCCGTAAAAACTAATTAAACTATGGAAATATTTTTGGAAGCCAGTACATGGATTGCCTTATTAACCCTAACTTTCCTTGAAGTAGTTTTGGGTATAGATAATATTATTTTCATATCTATAACCGCCGGTAAATTACCGGTTGAATCGCAAAAAAAAGCTACAAGAATTGGACTTTTGCTAGCAATGGTCTTTAGAATATTACTGCTATTAGGGGTTTCGTACTTAATAGCAATGAAAAATCCTTTCTTTAGTTTCGATTTCAGTTGGTTGAAAGCAGATATTACAGGGCAAAGTATGATCCTTTTTGCCGGAGGAATCTTCCTGCTTTATAAAAGTACAAAAGAGATTCATCATAAAATAGAAGGAATACACGAGGAAGAAAAGCCTGCTAAAAAATTAGCATCATCCTTTACAAAAGTCATCATTCAAATTGTTTTGATTGATATAGTTTTCTCTTTCGATTCAGTTTTAACAGCCGTAGGGATGACCAATGGTGTTAAAGGTGCTTTACTTATAATGATTATTGCAGTAATTGTTTCTATTCTGATTATGATGATTTTTGCCAATCCGGTAAGTCAATTCGTAAATAAGCATCCAACTATACAAATGCTAGCATTGTCTTTTTTAATATTGATAGGCTTTATGCTAGTTACTGAAGGCGCTCACTTATCAAATGCTGTAATTTTTAACCAACATGTTGGTGCTATTCCAAAAGGATATTTGTATTTTGCCATCGCTTTTTCTTTGGGAGTTGAAGCATTGAATATGAAAGTCAGAAAGAATAAAAATTAGCAACTAATTGAAATACAAATTAGTACATAAAATAATTTCTTTAGTAACAGTACTAATACTGCTTACTCCTTTTGCTGTTCAGTCCATTCATGGTATAAACAGTGAGGTACATGCTTTTTGTGATTCTAAAGACCTTAAGCATTTACATCATAATGATGCTGATTGTAGTGTATATCACTTAAACATTCAGCAAGTTTTTCTGTTAGATTCAGATAATTTTTCGCTGGAAAAAATTGCTGAGATCTCAGAAGAAAAATGCACTAAATATTATAGAGAGTACTACTTTTTAAGCGCTCACAAATCTCCAAGAGCCCCTCCATATTTTAATGTTTTTAGAAAGAATTATTCATAAACATTAAAAAAACAATAATGAAAAATATTTTAATTATCCTACTTCTTGGGATAACAACCAGTGTATATGCACAAAATAGGCTCTTTGGCGTTGTAAAAGACCAAGAGGGCAACCCTTTACAGGGAGTAGATGTTTACGCTCCAAAAATTCACAAAGGAGCATCAACAGATAGTAACGGATTTTATGAAATAAAAAATCTCCCTAAAGGAAATATCACTTTTATATATAGTTTTATAGGTTTTCAGCCTGTTTCAGAAGATATTAGCTTTACTGATGCTGCTATTGAAATGAATGTAACCATGCAAGAAGCTGTTTTCCAAATGGATGAAGTGGTTATTTCTACACCCTTTAATAAGCTGCAAAGCGAAAACGTAATGAAAGTTGATTACAAAACTGCCAAACAACTTCAACGAACGGGGGCAATTACCCTTAGCCAAGGAATTACAAACATAGCAGGAGTTTCAAACGTGTCAACGGGGTTGGGTATAGGAAAGCCTGTGATACGCGGCTTAAGCGGAAACCGCGTGTTGGTATACTCTCAAGGGGTACGTGTTGAAAATCAACAATTTGGAGATGAGCATGGTTTAGGAATTAACGATAACGGTATTGAAAGTGTGGAAGTTATCAAAGGTCCGGCGTCATTACTTTATGGTTCTGATGCATTGGGTGGTGTGTTATATTTTAATCCTGAGAAGTTTGCCAATG
>JAGQYU010000108.1 GCA_020435885.1 Flavobacteriaceae bacterium | reverse complement strand
GAAATATATGCGGCAACAGTTATAAAAATCGCCAAACAAAAAGGATTAACAGTTCCAGATGATATTGCTGTTATTGGTTTTACGGATGGATTGATTTCAGAATTTTCTAGTCCAACACTATCTACCATTGCTCAACATGGTTTTACTATGGGAGAACAGGCTGCACAGCTTCTGTTAAATCGTATTAATAGTAAAAGTATTGAAGGAGATGATTATGAAAAAGTTATCATTTCTACGGATGTTAGAAAAAGAGATTCCACAAAAAAGATGCAGGAAGGTACGTTGTAAGTAAAAATTTATATCTTTGTAACTGTTAAAGTAAATTTAACACTTCTATTTTTACACTTCACACACAAAACTAAAGATAGCTTTAGTTGTATTACTATTTAATTTTATATTATGGAAAAACGGAAACTAAGTTTCTGGGAGATCTGGAACATGAGTTTTGGCTTTCTCGGAATCCAATTCGGATTTGCACTTCAAGGAGGCTTTATGTCTAGAATTTTTCAAACACTTGGAGCAGGAAAAGATGAAATTCCCTTATTATGGATTGCTGCTCCATTAACAGGGCTGCTAGTTCAACCCATTATTGGATATCTAAGTGATAGGACATGGAGCCCGCGTTGGGGAAGAAGAAGACCTTATTTTTTAATAGGTGCTATTCTAAGTTCTTTAGCATTGTTTTTTGTTCCTTATTCGCCATTACTTTGGATTGCTGCCGGATTTTTATGGATTCTTGATGCTTCCATCAATATTTCTATGGAGCCTTTCAGAGCCTTAGTTGCTGATAAACTTCCTGATTCTCAGCGATCTTATGGTTTTGTAGTACAAACCTTAATCATTGGTATAGGAACGTGGATAGCAAGTAATTTACCATGGATAGTATCTAAATTGGGCGTTAGTGATTCAGCTCCGCAAGGCATTGTACCGATGTCTGTAAAAATTGCATTTGGAATAGGCGCATTTGTATTTCTTCTGAGTATTTTATTTACTGTTTTTACAACTTCAGAATATCCTCCAGAAGATATGGAAGAATTTGAAAGAGAGCGGCAAAAGAAAAATCAATTCTTTATAGATATTACCAGAAATATTGGAAATATGCCAGTGATTATGAAAAAACTTGGATTAATTCAGTTTTTTAGTTGGTTTGCTTTTTTTAGTATGTGGAGTTTGGCTAATCCGGCGCTCACCGAGCACGTATTTGGAACTCCTGCACCAATAGAATCATCTTATGATATGACTATTCCAGAACAAGCAGAAGCATTTGATGTTGTTAATACTGCATTTCAGAAATCTTCTAATCTTGTAGGGTCAGCAATGGGGGTTTACGGTCTATCATCTATGGCATTTGCACTTTTATTAACATTTTATACTTCTAAAAAACGTATTAACAGAAAATTTGTTCATATGATTTCTTTAATATTAGGAGGAATAGGTTTCATATCTATGTATTATACTTCGCCAGAGAATTTGAAATATTGTTTTATCCTTATTGGAATAGCTTGGGGAAGTATTTTATCTATGCCTTATGCGATGCTTTCAAGCTCGGTAGATCCTAAAAAGATGGGTATGTTTATGGGAATATTTAATATGTTCATAGTTATTCCGCAAATTATAGCGGCAATAGGAGGAATTAATTTTATATCAGGATTATTAGGAAGCGAGGTTATTAATGCGATGACAGTTGCAGGGATAAGTTTAATAATAGCTGGGTTATGTAATTTTTTAATTACAGAAAAATATGCTATTTCATATCAACCAGAAAAATAAATAAATGAAAAGAAAAGCATTTATATTCGACCTTGATGGTGTTATTGTAGATACCGCCAAATATCATTATTTGGC
>JAGQYU010000107.1:5413-5595 GCA_020435885.1 Flavobacteriaceae bacterium | reverse complement strand
AACTGAGATAACTGGTTTGTTCCAAAGAATGAATTGATAACCGATGATAATGTCTTAGCATTGATCAGATCAATAGGTGTAAACACCTCATTATCACGAACGTTCATACGCTCACGGATAGTACGAGCCATTCTTGAAAGACCTACGCCAAATTGTGCAGCCAATTGTTCACCAACTGTACG
>JAGQYU010000107.1:919-5333 GCA_020435885.1 Flavobacteriaceae bacterium | reverse complement strand
ATATCTTCTTTTGTTAGAACTTCTTCAGCGATATCTACATTGATATTCAGCTTTTTGTTCATTCTGTAACGTCCAACTTCTCCAAGACTGTAACGTTGCTCAGAAAAGAACAGTTTGTGAATAATTCCTTTAGCAGTCTCATAATCAGGTGGTTCAGCATTACGTAACTGACGGTAGATATGTTCTACAGCTTCTTTTTCAGAGTTTGTAGGATCTTTTTGTAGTGTATTATGGATGATGGCATAGTCTCCCATTTCATTGTCTTCTTTATGTAGAAGAATCGTTTTGGTATCTGCATCAACTATTTCATCAATGTGTTCTTTTTCTATAATGGTATCCCTATCAAGAATAATCTCATTACGCTCAATAGAAACTACCTCTCCTGTATCTTCATCAACGAAGTCCTCATGCCAAGTTTTCAATACTCTGGCCGCTAACTTACGTCCGATTACTTTTTTAAGGCCGCTTTTAGAAACTTTAACTTCATCTGCCAAGTCAAAAATCTCTAAAATGTCTTTATCTCTCTCAAAACCAATGGCACGGAACAATGTAGTTACTGGTAATTTTTTCTTTCTATCAATATACGCATACATTACGTTATTGATATCAGTAGCAAATTCTATCCAAGAGCCTTTAAAAGGGATTACTCTTGCAGAGTATAATTTGGTTCCATTAGCATGGAAAGATTGGCCAAAGAATACACCCGGAGAACGGTGTAATTGTGAAACAACAACTCTCTCAGCTCCGTTAATTACAAACGTTCCGCTTTGGGTCATATACGGAATGGTACCTAGATACACATCCTGAACTATGGTTTCAAAATCCTCATGTTCCGGATCTGTACAGTACAATTTTAATCTGGCCTTTAGAGGAACACTATACGTTAACCCTCTTTCAATACATTCTTGAATGGTATATCTTGGTGGGTCTACAAAGTAATCTAAAAACTCAAGTACAAATTGGTTTCTTGTATCTGTAATTGGGAAATTATCAGAGAAAGTTTTAAACAAACCTTCATTACTTCTTTCATCTGCTTTGGTTTCTAACTGAAAAAAATCTTGGAAAGATTTAATCTGAATATCTAAAAAATCAGGATAATCAGTAACCAGTTTAGCTGATGCGAAGTTTATTCTTTCAGTACTATTTGTTGTTGACAATGGAGAAAATTTTTAATTAAAAAACTTACGAAATTTATAAGAACGAATATATATGCAAAATGGTTTAGGCCATTTTGAACCTTACATTCAAAAGACCTAAACCTTAGTTTTAGAAACTGTGATGTGCTTATTTAAGCTCTACCTCAGCGCCAGCTTCTTCTAAAGATTTTTTAAGACCTTCAGCCTCGTCTTTAGAAACTGCTTCTTTAATGGTTTTAGGAGCTCCATCTACCAATTCTTTAGCTTCTTTAAGTCCTAAACCAGTTAATTCTTTAACTAATTTAACAACTGCCAATTTAGAAGCACCTGCAGCTTTAAGTACTACATCAAATTCTGTTTTCTCTTCAGCAGCAGCTTCACCACCACCAGCAGCAGGACCTGCAACAGCTACAGCTGCAGCAGCAGGCTCAATACCATATTCATTCTTTAAAATATCTGCTAATTCATTAACTTCTTTTACAGTTAAGTTAACTAATTTTTCTGCGAATTCTTTTAACTCTGCCATTTTCTGTTTGTTTTAAATTTTGTTTTATTATAGTTTATAAGTGCGTTTTTTATCTTTCTGATAATGTTTTTAAGATTCCTGATAACTTATTACCTCCAGACTGTAATGCTGAAATAACATTTTTAGCCGGTGATTGTAACAAGCCGATAATATCTCCAATAAGTTCTTCTTTAGATTTGATGTTTACAAGTGCATCTAATTGATCATCACCAATATAAACAGCTTCTTCTATATAAGCTCCTTTAAGGATTGGCTTATCAGATTTTTTACGGAATTCTTTAATAACTTTTGCAGGAGCGTTACTCACTTCAGAAATCATTATAGAAGTGTTTCCTTTTAAGATTTGTGGTAATTCTCCAAAGTCTTTATCAGATTTTTCCATTGCTTTGCTAAGCAATGTATTTTTAACAACTGCCAATTTTACGTTAGCTTTAAAACAAGCTCTGCGTAAGTTTGATGTATTTAAAGCATTTAATCCTGATATATCTGCAAGATAAATAGTATTGTTTTCAGCTAATTGGCTTGTTAAATCGTCTATTACTTGTGCTTTTTGTTCTCTAGTCATAATTTCAAACTTTTAACCTGCTTAAATAACTGATTTAGTATCTATCTGAATGCCAGGACTCATAGTGCTTGACATAAAAATACTTTTAATATAAGTACCTTTAGCTGTTGAAGGTTTTAATTTGATGATAGTTTGAATAAGTTCATGTGCATTACCTTCAATTTTATCAGCCTCAAATGAAGCTTTTCCAATTGCTGCATGTACAATTCCTGTTTTATCTACTTTAAAATCAATTTTACCTCCTTTTACATCTTGAACAGCTTTACCAACGTCCATAGTTACTGTACCTGTTTTTGGGTTTGGCATTAAACCTCTTGGACCTAAAATTCTTCCTAAAGGCCCTAATTTACCCATTACGCTAGGCATAGTTACAATTACATCAACGTCAGTCCATCCTCCCTTAATTTTATCAAGGTATTCATCTAATCCAACATAATCAGCGCCAGCTTCTTTTGCTTCTGCTTCTTTATCAGGAGTTACTAATGCTAAAACTTTAACATCTTTACCGGTACCATGTGGCAATGTTACAACACCACGTACCATCTGATTTGCTTTTCTTGGGTCTACTCCCAATCGTACAGCAATATCAACAGATGCATCAAACTTTACTTTTGTTACCTCCTTCACTAAAGCTGAAGCTTCTTTCAACGTATATGCTTTAGTAGCATCTACCAATGCTGTTGCTTCTTTTTGCTTTTTAGTTAATTTTGCCATCTTCTATAAAATTATAAAGTTTAAAAAGGAGCATCTCCTTTTACTCTCAATCCCATTGAACGCGCTGTACCTGCAACCATACTCATAGCTGATTCTATCGTAAATGCATTTAAATCTTGCATTTTATCTTCAGCAATAGTCTTAATCTGATCCCAAGTAACAGTAGCTACTTTTTTACGATTTGGCTCACCAGATCCATTTTTGATCTTAGCAGCCTCCATCAATTGCACTGCTGCTGGTGGAGTTTTTACAACAAAATCAAAAGATTTGTCTTTGTAAACAGTAATAACAACCGGTAAAACTTTACCCGGCTTATCTTGAGTTCTGGCATTAAACTGCTTACAGAACTCCATAATGTTAACTCCGGCAGCACCTAAAGCAGGTCCAACAGGTGGCGAAGGGTTTGCTGCACCTCCACGAACTTGTAATTTTACAACCTTACTAACTTCTTTTGCCATTTTTTAAACTTTAATTTAGATAAAACATAGTGGAAGCCCATGGTTTACCCTAAATACGTAACATTTATGAAATTTTCTCAACTTGCATATAGCTAAGTTCTAATGGAGTTTTTCTTCCAAAGATCTTAACCATAACTTCAAGCTTACGTTTTTCTTCGTTAATTTTTTCTATTGTACCGTCAAAGCCATTAAACGGGCCGTCTATTACTTTAACAGTTTCTCCTAATACATAAGGAATTGCTACATTTTCATTCTGAACTGCTAATTCATCTACCTTTCCTAACATTCTGTTTACCTCAGATTTACGCAAAGGAACAGGATCTCCTCCTTTAGTTTCTCCTAAAAATCCAATAACACCTGTTACGGATTTTATAATGTGAGGTAACTCTCCGCTTAAATTAGCTTCGATCATTATATAACCCGGAAAATAAACTTTCTCTTTGTTTATTTTTTTCCCATTACGGATTTGAATAACCTTTTCTGTTGGTACTAAAACCTGAACAACATAATCGGCAAGACCTAAACGAGTAATTTCATTCTCAATATAAGTCTTAACTTTATTTTCTTGCCCACCAATTGCTCTTACTACATACCATTTCATTACAGAATCAGCCATATCAAACTCTAATTAAAATAATTTAAAATATTGCTCTAACCCTAATTGAAAAACTTTATCTACTAAAAATACAGCTATTGCAAAAAGTACCGTAAACACAGCTACTACAACTGTAGATTTTTGTGCTTCAGGTAATGATAGCCAAGTAACTTTAGTATTAAGTTCTTGTAAGGATTCTTTTATATATGTAACAATACCCATCTTTTTTATGATTTTGCACGGGAGGAGAGACTCGAACTCCCGACACCCGGTTTTGGAGACCGGTGCTCTACCAACTGAGCTACACCCGTATAGAATACAAGGTGCTCCCTTATAAAAGAAGCACCCGGATATTCAAGTTTTATCTTTTATTGATAATTAGTCTAGTATCTCAGTTACCTGACCAGCACCTACAGTTCT
>JAGQYU010000107.1:0-756 GCA_020435885.1 Flavobacteriaceae bacterium | reverse complement strand
AGTTGTTGTGGAATGGAGTGTGACGTCCACCTTCTTCTTTTTTAAGGATATAAACCTCAGCTTTGAATTTAGCGTGTGGAGTTACAGAACCTGGCTTACAGATTACCATACCTCTTTTAATATCAGTTTTTTCAATACCTCTTAATAGAAGACCAACGTTATCACCAGCCTCACCTCTATCTAATATTTTACGGAACATTTCAACTCCAGTAATAGTAGAAGTTAATTTTTCAGCACCCATACCGATAATATCTACTCCTTCACCAGTTTTAGCAACACCAGTTTCTATACGACCAGTAGCAACAGTACCACGACCAGTAATAGAGAATACGTCTTCAACAGGCATCAAGAATGGCTTATCTATATCACGTGGAGGTAATTCAATCCAAGTATCAACAGCATCCATTAAGTCCATTACGGTTTTAACCCATTTTTCTTCACCATTCAAAGCACCAAGTGCAGAACCAGCAATTACAGGACCATTATCACCATCATACTCATAGAAACTTAATAAGTCTCTAATTTCCATTTCAACAAGTTCTAATAATTCTTCATCATCAACCATATCCACTTTGTTCATAAATACAACAATACGTGGAATACCTACTTGACGACCTAATAGGATGTGCTCACGAGTTTGTGGCATAGGACCATCAGTAGCTGCAACCACTAATATAGCACCATCCATTTGAGCAGCACCAGTTACCATGTTTTTAACGTAGTCAGCGTGTCCAGGACAGTCAACGTGTGCATAGT
>JAGQYU010000106.1 GCA_020435885.1 Flavobacteriaceae bacterium | reverse complement strand
TAGGGTATAATTGCCACGCTAAACTCATCTTTTTTAGAATCAACAACAGTCAAGCTTACACCGTTTACTGAGATTGAACCTTTTTCAATAGTGATGTTTTTATTGAAGTCAAAATCATATTTAAAAGTAAAGAACCAGCTTCCGTCTTCATTCTTAACATCTAAACAGGTTCCGGTTTGATCTACGTGCCCTTGCACAATATGTCCATCAAGCCTGTCATTCAGTTTCATAGCCCTTTCAAGGTTTACAAAATCACCTACTTTTAAATATTGAAAATTAGATTTTTTTAAAGTTTCATCAATAGCTGTAACTGTATGTGTGCTTTTTTCTTTACTTAGATTTACAACAGTCAAACAAACTCCACTATGAGCCAAACTTTGATCTATTTTAAGTTCATTAGATATGGGGCTTTCAATAGTTATATGAATATTAGACTGCTCTTTTTTTATATCGGTTACCTTACCTAAACTTTCTATAATTCCGGTAAACATAGTATTGATTTTAATGATTACTTTTGTATGTTCAAAGGTACGAATTTAATTACGGAATGAAGAAGTTAGAAAACATAAAAGTTGGTATATCAATAGGAGATATTAATGGTATTGGAATAGAGATTATTCTTAAAACTTTTGATGATCCTAGAATGTTGGAATTGTGTACTCCGGTTATTTTTGGTTCCAGTAAATTAATATCCATTCACAAAAAAGAACTTGGTTTAGATACTCAAATTCATGGTGTGGAACATCCTTCAAAAGCAGTAAATAATAAAATTAATTTAGTAAACATCTGGAAAGAAAATGTCGATGTAGAGTTTGGTAAGGAAACAAAAGAAGGAGGTAAATATGCCTATCTATCTCTAAAAGCTGCAACCAATGCTTTAAAAAATGACGATGTTGATGTGTTAGTTACCGCCCCAATCAATAAACATAATATACAGTCAGATAAATTTACTTTTAAAGGCCATACGGAATTCTTAGAAGCTAATTTGGAAGGTGAAAGTTTGATGATCTTAATGAATGATGAATTGAGAGTAGGATTAATTACTGGCCATATTCCTGTGAATAATGTTTCTGAGACAGTTACTCCAGAGCTAATAATCAAAAAGGTGAATTTAATGTACAATTCACTAATTCAGGACTTTGGTATAGACAGACCTAAAATAGCTGTATTAGGATTGAATCCACATTGTGGAGATAATGGTGTTATTGGTGAAGAGGATGAAAAAATTACAAAACCTACGCTGGAAAAATTACAGAAAGAAGGAAAGATAGTATATGGTCCGTATCCGGCCGATAGTTTTTTCGGATCAGGCTCCTACAAAAAATTTGATGCTATTTTAGCTATGTATCATGATCAGGGTTTGGCGCCATTTAAGACCATAGCTTTTGGCGGTGGTGTTAATTTTACGGCAGGCCTTAATAAAATAAGAACTTCTCCTGATCATGGAACTGCTTATGAAATTGCCGGTAAAGGAGAGGCTGAACATAATTCTTTTAAACAAGCTGTTTATGCTGCTATTGATATCCATAAATCAAGAAGCAGATACACGGAACTCATTGAGAATAAGTTAGAAATAAAAAATTAATTTTTTTAACAGGTAATTAATAATTTTATATCTTTGCACGCTCAAATTGATGTGAAGAGATGAAAAAGAAAGATTTTATAATTCCCTTTGTGGGATTGAAAGAAGGAAAACATCAAT
>JAGQYU010000105.1:8824-20730 GCA_020435885.1 Flavobacteriaceae bacterium | reverse complement strand
ATACAAAAGTAAATATATTAATATTACAGATGTAAATTATAAAATACTAGATAAGTTACTGTTTACAATTGTAATATATTCTTTCCTTACATTTGCAATATGCAAGCAAGAGAAATAGCAACTTTTCTGGATGATAATTACAACACGTTCAAAAACAATCAACTTTTTGGTCGTTATATCACATTACAACACATTCAACCTTTAATTGATAATTTGCCTAGCGAATTTCAAATTGCAAAAGCCGGAGAATCCTTTCAACACAGAAAGATCAACAGTATTACAATTGGAGCTGGTTCCAAAAAAATATTGTTGTGGTCTCAGATGCACGGCAATGAAAGCACCGGCACCAAAGCTATTTTTGATCTTTTCAACTTTCTACTAAATGACACTTCCGGGTTAGCAACAACAATTCTAAAAAATTGTACTATTACAGTTATTCCTATGCTAAACCCCGATGGATCTGAAGTTTATACTCGAGTAGATAGCCAGGGAATTGATCTGAACAGAGATGCAGTTGACCAAAAAGCACCTGAAAGTAAGTTACTAAACAAAACACTGAGAGAAATAAATCCTCACTTTTGCTTCAATTTACATGATCAGCGCACTATTTTTAGTGTAGGGAATGAAAATCTGCCCACAACACTTTCTTTTTTAGCACCATCAGAAGATGAAGATAGGACTTTAACCGAAGGAAGAAAAATAACGATGAGTGTTATCGTTAAAATGAATGAAGTGTTACAGCACCTCATTCCTAACCAAATTGGCAGATATACAGATGAATTTTACCCAACTGCTACCGGAGATAATTTTCAAAAAGCAGGTTACAATACTATTTTGGTAGAAGCCGGGCATTTTCCCAATGATTATGACAGAGAAATTACCCGAAAATATAATTTTATAGCACTGGTTTCCGGTATATATGGAATTGCAACATCCGAAAAGTTAACCAATTACAAACCTTATTTTCAAATTCCAAATAATGAAAAAAACTATCTTGACATTATTTATAAGAATGTATTTATTGAAAGTGAGAAGATTACAATAGAAGTAGGCATTTTATTTAAAGAAGAGTTGATCAACGGTAACATCACTTTTACACCGTTCATTGAAAAAACGGGGGATTTATCAGGTTACAATGCTAATACCATCATCAAACATAATAATAGATTTGTTCCAACAAGGAAACATTTAGATGTATTTATTGAAAAATAATACCATTTATCTAGTTTTTTTGAAAAAAAATTAGCAAATTTGCCAATAAATTAAATATAATATAAGATGCCAAAGTTTAAATTAGATGAAATAGATCATCAGATATTAGATATGCTGATTGAAAATGCGAGGACTCCCTTTACAGATATCGCAAAAAAATTATTGGTTTCTGCAGGTACAATCCATGTTAGAGTAAAGAAAATGGAAGATGAAGGGGTAATTAAAGGATCAACTCTTACAGTTGATTATGATAAAATGAATTATTCTTTTATTGCCTACATCGGTTTGTTTATCGAAAATTCTTCTTATACACAGAGAATTGTTGAAGACCTTAATAAAATACCGGAAGTTACTGTTGCTCACCTTACTACAGGCAAATTTGCAGTTTTCTGTAAGATAAGAGCAAGAGACACTAAACATGCTAAGGAGATCATCTTTAAAATTGACAATATCCAAGGTGTATTACGTACAGAAACTTCTATATCACTTGAAGAAGTTATCAACGATAAAAAACGTTTAATGCACGCAATTTTTGATCAGTACAAAATATAATTAAGTAACCATAGAAAATGTAAAACTCTTTCAATAAATTTGGAAGAGTTTTTTTATGCCCAATTATATGATTTTTGATAAAAAAGATCTTTCCAACAGTAAGTTGCTAGAGCTGTATAAATCCCTACTGAAACCTCGATTAATCGAACAAAAAATGCTGGTTTTGCTACGGCAGGGCAAAATATCCAAATGGTTTAGCGGCATTGGCCAAGAGGCAATTTCCATAGGAGTTACTTCAGCTTTAACTAAGGATGAGTATATTTTACCTATGCATAGGAATTTAGGTGTCTTTACGGCTAGAGAAATTCCTTTGCAGAGGCTTTTTTCGCAATGGCAAGGAAAAGCAAACGGTTTTACTAAAGGTAGAGATAGAAGTTTTCATTTCGGTACACAACAATATAAGATTATTGGGATGATATCACATCTTGGACCCCAATTTGGCATCGCTGATGGAATTGCTTTAGGGAATTTGCTGAGAAAGGATAAGAAGGTTTGCGCAGTTTTTACAGGTGAAGGAGGAACCAGCGAAGGTGATATCCATGAAGCCTTAAACATTGCTTCTGTGTGGAATTTACCTGTCCTTTTTTGTATTGAAAATAACGGGTATGGCCTTTCAACTCCTACCAATGAACAATATAAATGCAACAATTTGGTTGACAGAGCTTTAGGGTACGCAATGGAAAATCATATTATTGATGGGAATAATATTCTGGAAGTCTATACTAAAGTTTCTGAACTAGCTGAAAGTATGCGGAAGAATCCAAGACCAGTTTTTTTAGAGTTTAAAACCTTTAGAATGCGTGGGCATGAAGAGGCTAGTGGCACAAAATATGTTCCTAAAGAATTAATGGAAGAGTGGGCTGTAAAAGATCCAATAAAGAATTATGAAAATTATCTAAAAGAACAATCTATTCTTACAGATAAAGAAAAAGAAAATATTGAGAAAGAAATTATTGACGAAATCAACAATGGTTTAGAAATTGCTTTTAATGAACCTGTAATAGAATCTACTGAAATTAAAGAGTTAGATGATGTTTATAAAAAGTTTGATTATCATCATATTGATAATAACAAAACTACAACTGAGATCAGACTTATCGATGCCATTTCGCAAGGGCTAAAACAATCCATGCAACAGCATGATAATTTGATAATCATGGGGCAAGACATAGCCGAATATGGCGGTGTTTTTAAAATAACCGAAGGTTTTATTGATGAGTTTGGGAAAGAAAGAGTACGGAACACTCCTATATGTGAATCAGCCATAGTTTCTGCAGCTTATGGGCTTTCTATCAATGGTTTTAAAAGTGTTGTGGAAATGCAGTTTGCTGATTTTGTAAGCTCAGGATTTAACCCAATAGTAAATCTTTTAGCAAAATCATACTACCGATGGGGGCAACAAGCTGATGTTGTGGTAAGAATGCCTTGTGGAGCAGGAGTAGGCGCAGGGCCGTTCCATAGCCAAACCAATGAGGCCTGGTTCACAAAAACGCCCGGGTTAAAAGTAGTATATCCGGCTTTTCCATACGATGCTAAAGGGTTATTATGTACAGCTATAAATGATCCAAACCCTGTACTGTTTTTTGAACATAAAGCACTTTACAGAAGTATTAAACAGGATGTTCCTAATGATTATTATACCATACCTTTTGGTAAAGCTGCTAAGTTGAAAGAGGGCGCAGATTTAAGTATTATTGCTTTTGGGGCATCAGTACATTGGGTATTAGACATTTTAAATATGCGAGGAGATATTAGCGCTGATCTAATAGACCTTAGAACACTTCAGCCATTGGATGAAGAAACTATTTTCAATTCAGTTAAAAAAACAGGTAAAGCGTTGATAGTACAAGAAGACACATTATTTGGAGGTATTGCCAGTGATATTTCCTCATTGATTCATGAAAACTGTTTCCAGCAGTTAGATGCCCCTGTTAAACGCGTTGCTAGCTTAGAAACGCCTATACCTTTTACAGGAAATTTAGAAAATCAGTATTTGGCTAAAGCCAGATTGGAAAAAGCAATAAATGATCTTTTAGCATATTAAGTTGTGGACATAACCATTTTTGAAAACACATACCGCCATCCTTTGATCAGTCAAAAAGAGTTAGAGCTGTTAATTGACGCTCATAAAAGGATACATATAAAAGAAGGTGAATTTATGCTGAAAGAAGGAAAAACAGCGAATGAGTATTATTTGATTGAAAGAGGACTCTTCAGGGCTTTTGTACACAACACTTCAGGCAATGAAATAACCACTGATTTCTTTACCGATAATGAATTTTTGATAGAAGTTTCTTCATTGTTTCAAAGAATACCGTCGCAAGAAAATTTACAAGCTCTAACAGATAGTTGGGCCTGGAAAATAGAATTTGACGTCTTTCAAGAATTATTTCATAAAATTGAAGGGATTAGAGAGTGGGGAAGAGCATGGATGTCTGAACAATTGTTCATTTCCAAAAGGCGTTCTATTAATATGATAACCACAAGTGCAAAAGACCGATATTTAGCACTATTAAAAGAAAAACCAATAATTATACAACAAGCCCCTTTAAAATATATCGCTTCATATTTAGGCATAACGGACACTTCACTAAGCAGAATACGTAAAGAACTTTTTCAGTAAATTATGTATAACTTGTCATATGGCAAGTAGTTTTAACCTCCAATTGTATAGTTTTAAACCGTAAACTTAAAAAACAATTATCTATGGAGGCAAAAAATCCCGTTATCTGGTTTGAAATTTACGTTGATAACACTAAAAGAGCACAAAAATTTTATGAAACTATCTTAAATATACAGCTTAATGAGTTACCTATGCCGGAAACTGCTCAATTTACTGAAATGCTATTCTTCCCTTCTAACATGGAGCAACACGGAGCTTCAGGAGCTTTGGTAAAAATGGATGGTTTTAAAGCCGGTGGCAATAGTACTGTAATCTATTTTCATAGTGATGACTGCACAACAGAACAAAACAGAGTTGAAATGGCAGGAGGCAAAGTAGTGCAACCTAAAATGTCTATTGGTGAGTATGGATTTATTTCGCTATGTATAGATACCGAAGGGAATATGTTCGGACTACATTCACTGAAATAATACTTTCAAAATAAAGGTTCTCTTATCTGTTTTTGATTGTTCATAAATCTGAGCATAATAAGAGAATCTTTATATTAAAAAAAGTATCATATAAACTAACAATTATCATATTTTTCTTCTTATATTGTCTATAGTTTTATATCAAAATTTTAATCCTAAAAACAGACAATCATGAAGATATATGACGATAAACACATCAAAAATGTAGTTTTTGTAGGGGCGCATAACAGCGGAAAAACAACACTTTCAGAAACCATGTTGTTCGAAGCTGGACTTATTAATAGAAGAGGAACAGTAGAAGCCAAAAATACTGTTTCTGACCATCATGAAATTGAACATGAACGCGGTGCCTCCGTTTTTGCTACACCTTTACACACCGAATGGCGCAATTATAAGATCAATATTATTGACACTCCCGGACTGGATGATTTTATTGGAGAAATCATTTCTTCTATACGAGTAGCTGATACCATTGTTACTGTTCTAAACGCTCAGTACGGTGTTGAAGTTGGTACTGAAATCATTTGGAACTACGTTGATAAATACAACAAACCTACGTTATTCGTTATCAATCAGATAGATCATCCTAATGCTAATTACGATGAAACTTATAAAGGCATTAAAGAACTGGTGGGTAACAATGCTGTTAAAATTCAATATCCTCTAGTTGCTAATGGAGCGCAATGTATTGTGGATGTTCTGAAAATGAAGATGTACAAATTTGGTCCTGACGGAGGAAAGCCTGAAAAACTACCTATTCCTGATGATCAAAAAGAACTAGCCAATCAGCTACACAATGAATTGGTAGAAAAAGCAGCCGAAAATGATGAAGAGTTGATGGAATTATACTTTGATAAGGGAACATTGAACGAAGATGAAATGCGCCAAGGTATCAAAGCAGGTATGTTAAATCATGAATTATTTCCAATATTCTGCGTATCAGCATTGAATGATATGGGTACAGGAAGATTAATGGGCTTTATTGATAATGTAGCTCCTGCAGCTTCCGATCTTAAAGCAGAACAAAGTGTTGAAGGGGAGGAAATAACTCCAAAAATTGATGCTCCTACATCTTTGTTTATATTTAAGACCATCTATCAGCCAAATTTGGGGCAAATAACATTCTTTAAAGTAAAATCAGGCGAAATAAATGCCAATGATAAACTGGTTAATTCCAGAAATGGTGAAACTGAAATATTGAACCAATTGTTCATCATGGATGGTAAGAACCGAGAACCCGTTTCAAAACTTACAGTCGGTGATATTGGAGCAACACTAAAATTGAAGTTTACAGAAACTAATGATACATTACACGCATCCAGTAAAAAAGTAACTATAAAACCAATTGTTTATCCTGAACCACGAATCTCTAAAACAGTAAATGCTGTAAACAAAGCTGATGAGGAAAAACTTAGTGAAGCGTTAAAAAGGATACATAGCCAAGATCCAACAGTGGTAATTAATTATTCCAAAGAATCAAAAGAATTGATTATTGGCTGTCAAGGCGAATTACATTTAGCAACAATAGACTGGGCACTAAAAAAAGTGTATGGTATAGAAGCTAGTTTCGAAAGACCAAAAATTACATATAGAGAAACTATACAACGCTCATCAACAGCTAGTTATCGCCATAAAAAACAATCAGGTGGAGCTGGTCAGTTCGGAGAGGTTCATATGAAAATTGAGCCTTGGTATGAAGGAATGGCAGAACCCGAAGGCTTTAGCATTAGAGGTAAAGAAGAAGTAGGACTTAGCTGGGGCGGAAAGCTTATTTTCTATAATTGTATTGTGGGAGGTGTTATCGATCAACGTTATTTACCGTCTATCATGAAAGGCGTGTTAGAAGTAATGGAATCTGGCCCGTTGACCAATTCATATATCAGAGACGTACGTGTTATGGTCTTTGATGGTAAAATGCACCCAGTAGATTCTAATGATATTTCTTTTAAAATTGCTGGAGCTCATGCCTTTAAGGAAGCTTTCTTAAATGCAAATCCGAAATTGTTAGAGCCTATGAATGAATTGACTGTTAAAGTACCTGAAGATATGGTAGGTAATGTTATGACCGATCTGCAATCTCGCAGAGCTATTATTCAAGGTATCAACAGTAATGGTAACTATCAGATATTGAAAAGTATAGTACCGGCAGCTGAAATGTATGGCTATTCTACCGACCTCAGATCTTTAACACAAGGTAGGGCTACTTTCAGTTCTAAATTCACATCATTTGAATTGGTTCCAACGAATATTCAACAAGAATTGGTAAAAGAACAATAATAGATATTTACATAATCAATTGCAAAAGCACTTATCAATCACGATAAGTGCTTTTTTATTTATTGAAAATAGTATAATAAATCTTTGAGAATAATCACTTCTACTGAAAGAAATTTTAATTTTGGACATCACATTTATAAATAGTGTAAAAATTTAGAAATCAGATGCTTTAGCAAACAAAATCTCCGGTGAAAAAAGTAGTTTTCATTACATTTGTCACCCTGTAAAGTATAAATAAATTTACTTTTGTAAGTCTTAAAAATTATAATCATCAATTGAAAAATATGAGCAAAACATTGTTTGATAAAGTTTGGGATTCTCATGTGGTTCGTCATATTGAAAATGGCCCTGATGTATTCTTTATCGACCGTCATTTTATACACGAAGTAACAAGCCCTGTTGCTTTTTTAGGTTTAAAAAACAGAGGTTTACAAGTATTATACCCAGAGCGTACGTTTGCTACGGCAGATCATAACACACCAACCATCAATCAGCATTTACCTGTTGAAGACCCTTTATCGGCGAATCAACTAAAGGCCTTGGAAGATAATTCAAAAGAATATGGTATTAGTCACTGGGGCTTAGGCCATGAAAAGAACGGAATTGTACACGTTGTAGGACCGGAAAATGGTATTACCTTTCCGGGAGCTACTATTGTTTGTGGTGATAGCCATACGTCTACTCACGGTGCTTTTGGAGCTATTGCTTTTGGTATAGGGACTTCAGAAGTAGAAATGGTACTTTCAACACAATGTATCATGCAGCCTAAACCGAAAAAGATGCGTATCAACATCAATGGTACTTTAGGTAAAGGTGTGACTCCCAAAGATGTCGCATTATATATCATTTCTAAATTAACTACTTCCGGGGCAACAGGTTATTTTGTAGAATATGCTGGAGAAGTTTTTGAAAACATGAGTATGGAAGGCCGCATGACGGTTTGTAACCTTAGTATAGAAATGGGTGCCCGCGGTGGAATGATTGCTCCGGACGAAACAACTTTTAATTATATAAAAGGACGCCCATTGGCTCCAAAAGGTGAGGAGTGGGATAAAGCTTTGGCTTACTGGAAAACACTTAAAACTGAAGAAGGTGCTACTTTTGATAAAGAATATACCTTTAGCGGTAGTGATATAGAACCTATGATCACTTATGGAACTAACCCTGGTATGGGTATGGGTATCACACAAAAAATACCAACAGCTGATGAAGTTGGAGGAGGAAAAGCAACGTATGAAAAATCATTGACCTATATGGGCTATGCTGAAAACGAACCCATGCTTGGCAAAAAAGTAGATTATGTTTTTTTAGGAAGCTGCACCAATGGCAGGATTGAAGATTTTAGAGCCTTCGCATCCATAGTCAAAGGTAAAAAGAAAGCGGATGATGTTACGGTTTGGCTAGTTCCAGGTTCACATATCGTAGAACAACAAATTAAAGAAGAAGGTATCTTAGACACTTTAACGGATGCTGGTTTTTCACTACGTCAACCCGGGTGTTCAGCTTGTTTGGCTATGAATGATGATAAAATACCTGCAGGTAAATATGCCGTAAGTACTTCAAACAGAAACTTTGAAGGTCGTCAAGGCCCCGGAGCCAGAACGTTATTGGCGAGCCCATTAGTTGCAGCGGCAGCGGCTGTAACAGGTGTAGTAACTGACCCTAGAGAATTATTGTAGATAGTTTTTAGCAATTGGCTGTTGGCCATTAGCAAAAATCAAAAGAGAATAAAAATTAAACAAAACATTGCCAATAGCTAGTAGCTAAAGGCCAAAAGCAAAAATAAATGGCTTACGATAAATTCAACATATTACAAAGCTCAGCAGTGCCACTGCCTATAGAAAATGTAGATACAGACCAAATCATCCCTGCGCGTTTTTTGAAAGCAACGGAGCGCAAAGGATTTGGTGATAATTTATTCAGAGACTGGCGCTATAATGCAGATAACTCTCCAAAACAAGACTTTGTACTGAATAACCCTATTTACAAAGGAAAAATACTGATTGGGGGTAAAAATTTTGGCTCTGGTTCTTCCAGAGAGCATGCTGCATGGGCAATTTATGATTATGGGTTTAGATGTGTAGTTTCCAGCTTTTTCGCTGATATCTTTAGAAATAACTGCCTCAATATTGGGGTATTGCCTGTGCAGGTGAGTCCTGAGTTCTTAGAAGAAATATTTTCTACCATATATGTTGATCCAACTACAGAACTTGAGATCAACCTACCTGAACAAACGATAACATTGTTATCTATGGGCAAAAAAGAATCATTTGATATTAATACATACAAAAAAAGTAATATGCTCAACGGTTTTGATGATATTGACTATCTGCAAAACATGAAAAACGAAATACAAGAATTCGCAACTAATTTACCTCTGTAAATGACTGCTAGAAAAGTTGAAATAATGGATACCACGTTACGTGACGGGGAGCAAACCTCCGGCGTATCGTTTTCATCCTCAGAAAAGTTAACTATTGCTCAGCTATTATTAGAAGAATTAAAGGTAAATCGTATTGAAATTGCCTCTGCAAGAGTTTCTGAAGGTGAGTTCCAAGCAGTAAAGAACATCACTTCATGGGCAGCAAAAAAAGGGTATATCAATGCTATTGAAGTGCTGACTTTTGTAGATAACGGAGTATCTATAGAATGGATGTTAAAAGCAGGTGCTAAAGTTCAGAACCTACTTACAAAAGGTTCTATAAACCATTTAACTCACCAGCTTAAAAAAACTCCTAATCAGCATTTTAAAGAAATTTCAGAAACCATTTTACTTGCTCAAAAACATGGCATAGAAACCAATGTATATTTGGAAGATTGGAGCAATGGTATGCGTAGTTCAAAAGAGTATGTTTTTGAATTTATAGACTTTTTAACAACGCAATCCGTAAAGCGGATTATGCTACCCGATACATTGGGCGTATTAACTCCTGATGAGACATTGGAATATTTATCAGAGATCAGAGAAAAATACCCAAAACATCATTTTGATTTTCATGCCCATAACGATTATGACCTAAGTGTTGCAAATGTTGTACAAGCTATAAAAGCCGGAATGAATGGAATACATTTGACCATGAATGGGATGGGTGAACGTGCCGGAAATGCACCCATGGCAAGTGTTGTAGCTGTTGTAAATGATTATTTAAAGGATGTAAGTATCACTATAAATGAAAAAGCCTTATATTCTGTAAGTAAGTTAGTTGAAACATTTTCAGGCTTTAGAATTCCTGATAACAAACCTGTGGTAGGCGCAAATGTTTTTACACAGACAGCCGGTATCCACGCAGATGGTGATAATAAAAAGAATCTATATTTTAATGATTTGTTACCGGAGCGCTTTGGTAGAAAACGTAAATATGCGCTGGGTAAATCATCCGGTAAGGCAAATATCCAAAAGAATTTACAAGAATTAGGCTTACATCTTAACGATGAAGATGTAAAAAAAGTAACGCAACGCATCATTGAATTAGGAGATAAAAAGCAACTCGTAACCAAAGAAGATTTACCTTATATCATTTCTGACGTGTTGGATAGCAATGCATTGGAGGAAAAAGTAGTGGTAGATTCGTATGTGCTTACACATGCCAAAGGCTTACGGCCATCCACAACAGTTTCTGTCACCATTGATGGCGAAAAATTTGAAGAAAATGCTCAAGGTGATGGTCAATTTGATGCTTTTATGAATGCGCTAAAAAGTATTTACACAAGGAAAAAACTTTCGCTGCCTCAGTTGATTGATTATGCTGTACGGATACCTCCCGGAAGTAACTCGGATGCACTTTGCGAAACCGTTATTACATGGAAAAATGATTCAAAAGAGTTTAAAACCAGAGGATTGGATTCTGACCAAACAGTATCGGCTATCAAAGCCACTGAAAAAATGTTGAATATTATATAGTTGTTGGTTGTTAGCTATTAGTTGTTTGTTAAAATAAAAAATAATTAAAAATATAATAAAAAGTAGAATTGAAACATATAAGAATATCTATTATCTCAATTCTAACATCTAAAATCTCGTAAAGAATGAAAATGACCATAGCACTCTTGGCCGGAGACGGAATAGGCCCGGAAGTAATTGACCAAGCTGTAAAAGTTTGTAATGCCGTAGCAAAAAAATTCGATCATCATATAGAGTGGAAGCCTGCCTTAACGGGAGCTGCAGCCATAGATGCTGTTGGAGAACCTTACCCGGATGAAACTCATGAGATTTGTATGAATGCCGATGCTGTTCTATTTGGTGCTATCGGTCACCCTAAGTATGATAATGACCCAAGTGCTAAAGTGCGTCCTGAGCAGGGCTTATTGAAAATGCGTCAAAAACTAGGATTGTTTGCCAATGTACGTCCTACGTTTACTTTTCCATCTCTAATTGACAATTCGCCATTAAAAAAAGAGCGTATTGAAGGTACTGATTTGGTATTTCTACGTGAGTTGACAGGTGGTATTTATTTTGGTGAAAAGGGAAGGAGAGAAGGCGGTGATGTTGCTTATGACAACTGTGTATATTCCAGAGCTGAAGTGGAGCGTTTAGCCAGAAAAGGTTTTGAAACAGCAATGAGCAGACGTAAAAAATTATGTTGTGTTGATAAAGCAAATGTATTGGAAACTAGCAGGTTATGGAGGGAAACCGTGCAAAAAATGGCCAGCGAATATCCTGAAGTTGAAGTGAGCTACGAGTTTGTTGATGCTGTAGCCATGCGCTTGGTACAATGGCCAAATTCTTATGATGTATTGATTACAGAAAACCTTTTTGGCGATATTTTAACAGA
>JAGQYU010000105.1:2087-8704 GCA_020435885.1 Flavobacteriaceae bacterium | reverse complement strand
ATATTGCCAATCCGTTGGCAACCGTACTATCTGCAGCCATGATGTTTGAAACTGCTTTTGGTTTAAAAGAGGAAGCTGAGGCAATCAGGACAGTTGTGGATAAATCATTAGCGGAAGGAATAGTAACTGAAGATCTTTCCGGTAAGGCTAAAGCATACAAAACCAGTGAAGTAGGAGATTGGTTAGCTGCTCATATTTAATTACTTAAACTTCCTGAATTTATTTCCTGATTTTAGGAATCAGAAAACGCAATGTAAATGTAAAAGGCTTTAATAAGCCTTTTACCATATTGTATTTGGTTAAAGTGGCTATCAAATAGAATATAATATAGCCATAAACCAAAGCTGATTTCACAAAGAATATATTTGCTTCTTTGCTATTTTCAGTAAAAGCTACGTACACATATGATAACATAAATATTGATAGTAAGCTTATGATAAGGTAAATTTTGAGAGCATCATTATCAATTTTTTTTGTAGCATCATAATAGTTAGACGTATTGATGGTATTGTTCTTAATTGAAAACCAAATATGAATTGTTATCAGAAAAAATAATGTGGTTAATCCGTTCAAATTTGCGACAGTTGGATTTATAAGCCAAAAATCATAAAATCCGTGTGAGAAGATTGCAAAGAAAAAGAACACTATAAATACTACAATATTAGGATATGATGTATGCTTAAATTTGATTAGAAATAGCCCATATCCAATCATAGAACTAAAAGTCATATGTGCAACCGTTGCATATAAAGCTCTGGCGTTGATTATATGCAGCCCAGAGGCATTTAAGTAAAGAGCATTTTCAACAAATGAAAAACCCAATGCAGAAACTGATGCGTATAAAATATAATCATACGGTTCATCTATTGCTTTAGTTAATTTCAAAATTATGAATAAAGGGATGAACTTTATGGTTTCTTCAATTAGACCTATGCCAAAAATACTGTAAATAATACTTTGCAAAGGTTCTACAGAATCAATAAAACCAAGACTATGAATCCATAAATACGGATATTCAGTAAATAATGTAAGTACAATGGATAATAGTAGTGTTAATAATATATTTCGTTTCTTTTCGCTATTAAAAATATCTAAACGTATAATATAAATTAACCATACAGCACAGATTAAAAAAGAAATAGCAATTGCATATATATAATTATTCTCTTCAAAATAAGAGCTAGATAAATGATAACGACTTTCTTAAGGTGTTAAATTAACAATACTTAAAGGTACTAAGAGTATTGCCAAAACAATAATCAAAAATCGGAAGCGCTTGAATCTAAAAAAATCAATTTTGTTTTGTAGTGAACGATAATCTTTAATTTGGTAAGATAGCCATTTGATTATAAGGTAAATACCTGTTAAATTTAAAATGATATAGACAATATAATTATTCATACTTCCTTTTAGAAATATATGCAAAAATACCAATCGATATAATTGAACTAATAGAAAAACCAATAAAAATAGGCAAAGCTGTGTCTGAAACATAATGGCCAATAAAAGTACTGATAGGCACAGCCATAATAGTTGAAATAAATCCAGTAATAGCAGCTCCAACACCTGCTATATGGCCAACAGGTTGCATAGCCAATGCTCGTAAATTGCCAAAAAGAAATCCTACGGCAAAGAACTGAACAGCAAAAAAGGTGAGGAGTACTCCTACAGAAGGATTATTTTCACTGGTAAAGAATAACAGTACATAGAGAAAAGAAGCAATAAAGTATAGTAATAATGCTATGCTTACCAAGCGTTTCATACCTAATCTCAATACGATGGAACCATTTAAAAAAGTAGCAGTCCCTATAGAAATAGCCAGTCCGGCAAAGATGAACGGAAATTCATCTACCAATCCGTATTGTTGTTGAAAGATATGCTGTGATGCACTTAAATATACTATAAATGAACCTGTTATAAATCCTGAAATCAACGTGTAACCAATGGTTGCTTTAAATTTTATTACTTCCTTAAGGCCATCCATAAACAATTTCCATGAAAATTTGATGCGTTTCCATGGAGGTAATGTTTCGGGTTGACGCCTCCAAAACCATAATGAAACTAACAAACTCAGCAATAACTGACTATAAAAAATAGCTTTCCAACTATAATGATCAAGTATAAACTTACCCATGGCAGGTGCCATAATGGGAACCAACAAAAAAATTACCGTAACGAACGACATGATACGTGCCATATAATCACCGCTATAAGAATCACGTATCATTGCAATACTGATGGTACGTGGAGCAGAAAGTCCCATGCCTTGTAAAATACGCCCTGCTATCATCACTTCAAGGTTAGGAGCATTTAAGCAAATAAAACTTGCTATTACAAATAGTAAAAAACCTAGATATACAATAGGTTTGCGGCCTAAACTATCAGACAAAGGTCCAAAAACCAAAGGCCCAATGCCTAAGCCTAAAAAGATCATGGAAATGATCAATTGATTTTCAGTAGCATCATGGGTTCCGATAGATACTCCTATAAAATCCAGTGCGGGCAAAAGGGCGTCTATGGCCAGCGCCACCACAGACATTAACGATGCCATTAAGGCTATAAATTCAAATTGACGGTTTTTAAAGTGTAGCATGGTGCAAAAATACGCTAATTACGATGGGAGAGAGGCTGCCTGGTATTAAATTTGTGGTAACAAAAGTAACTAACTGGCTTGCAATACGTTAAAATAAAGCGTAACTTTACTAAAAATGAAATGATGAAAACAATTGCAGTATTTTTAATGGTTGTAGCCGTATTTGCTGGATGTACTGCTACTAAAAAATTAACGGATGACCAACGAGATGCATTGATGCGCTGGGGTACTGAAACACCTTTTGAAATAGTATCACATAGGGCAATGCCTATGCCAACAACTGCATTTATTGCAGTGGTAAATTCAGGGATATTATCACCGGATAATTCTGCCGGAAATATCAATTTGGTAGGCAATGCCAATTTCTTTAGGATGAAAGGAGACACTATTAATGCGTATTTGCCATTTTTTGGTGAGCGTCGCTTTGGCGGAAACTATGGTAGCAATGATCTGGCAATTGAATTTGATGGAATACCTGAAAAAAAAGACATTACATTCAATGAAAAGAATCAAGCTTTAGAAATGCGTTTTAGTATTGATCAAAAAAATGATAATGAACAATACACTATTTTAGTGACTATCTTTTCCGGTAATACTACTGATATTCAAGTGTTAAGCTCTGAAAGAAGTTCTATAAGTTATCGTGGAAATATAAAACCTTTAGAGAAGTAGTGGTGCACATTGTTTATTGATTTATTAAGGTTTTCATATTTACTATTTAACATAATATTAATTATAAGACAAATATATTCTCGTACAGCTATTGGTATTTTACCACCAGGAACAGAATTACGTATTTATGTTGTTATTCATCCATAAAACAGTGTTCTTTTGTAAAGTTATGAATAACAATGATTAATGATACATTACTCCCTTAAAATCTTCTTCATAGCTTTGCCTTTTGCCAATTCGTCAATCAGTTTATCTAGGTATCTAATCTGTTGCATCAGCTTATCTTCAATTTCTTCAACACGATACCCACATATAACACCTGTAATTTTAGAAACATTAGGGTTGATTTGCGGAGCCTCTGCAAAAAAAGTTTCAAAATCCGTTTTCGTATCAAGTTGCCGCTGTAACGATTGTTGGTTATATCCGGTTAACCAATAAATAATAGTGTCGACTTCCTCTTTGGTACGCCCTTTTTTCTCAGCTTTCTGAATATAATGTGGATACACACTGGCAACTGGCATTTTAAATACTCTCGAATTTTCCATATAGTAAAAATAGTAAATCAGTTTTTAACCGTTGCATATCTGGAATTTAACAACAGCCCTACAATAATTAAAACAATACCCAGTAAGCTCCATATACTGTAAACTTCATCAACCAACAATACGCCTAAGGCTACTGTAAAAATAACTTCTACATATTTTAAAGGTGCTACTTGGCTGATCTTAGTAGCTTGGAAAGCTTTGGTCATATACACTTGCCCTATATAGCCGTAAATACCTAAACTAAAAAGCAATAGCCATTGTATCCCTACAGGGTTTACCCAAGTATTGATTGACAGCAACCCTCCGGTAATGGTAGCAATTACCATAAAATAATTAACAATTACTACAGGGTGCTCTCGTTTACCAATTTTATTGATGATAATATATACCAAACCACTAAAGACGGATGCTATCAAAATCAGCAACATCCCTAAACTATTCAATTGAGCATCTAATCCTTTCATTATCAATACTCCGGCAAAGGCAATAGCAAAAAAGAGCCATTGCAAAGGGCGTACTTTCTCTTTTAATAATAGCATAGCGAATAAAGCCGCAAAAATAGGCGATAAATAACGTAATGAAACGGCTGTACCAACAGGTAAGTATTTGATAGACATAAAGAAAAGTGTCATGGCTGTAACCCCCGCCAATCCACGAAACACCAACAATTTTCTATGTGTGCCAAGAATAGGAATTTTGTTTCGCAATAAAAAACCAAAGGTAAAGAACAGAGAACCAAACGACCTGAAAAATACTATTTGGTAAGCACTTATATGCTCTAGATATTTAACCGTAACATTCATACAAGCAAATGCCACAGTACTGATGAGCATGAACTTTAAAGCAACTCTAATGGACATTTGGTTAGTTGTGTAACTGGTTACGGTTATACCGGATTAATGGCTGTAAAGGTACTAAATATATACCATGAAACAGAAAGATCGGTTTAGTTAAACTATTGTTAAAGTATTATTGCATACCATTGATATACAGCAAATTATCATTTGTATAACTCTAATGAAACTGTATTTATAGTATGATTTTAAAAAAAATGATATTTTTGTTTTTCAGAGGTTTTATAGTGAATTCCCCCGTCGCTAGAATTCTTGCCATAAATGCCTTTACATGTAACTAACTCAATAACAAAATACGTAAGTATTTTATGAAAAGAATTGTCCTCGTAGTACTCCTTTTTATTGGCTTTAACAGTGCAATTGCCCAAGACCGATTTATAGACCCCGTTGATATAGAAAGTATAGAAAGTAAAGTAAATTCCTTTATCAGTTTTATGACTGAAGAAGAATTAGACTTTCTTATTGATTATTCCAATCATAATTCAGCTATGGCCGAATTTTGGGATAACGATTCGTTTAATCCCTACGGATACAATCCCCTAAAAAAGCCTTTTAAATTAACCTTTGCTGATACGGTGTACACCTCTCCTATTTTGATCAATAAAGTGATCACTTCCAGATATGGCTGGAGAAATAGAAGGCCTCATAAAGGTATTGATATTGATTTGGTTACAGGAGATACCGTACGTTCTTTATTAGACGGTAAAGTACGCTATGTTAAATATCATAGTGGCCATGGAAAAACGGTGGTAGTACGCCACTCTAACGGATTGGAACTGGTGTATGCACATCTTTCAGAACAATTAGTAAAACCTAATGATTTGGTTAGAAAAGGTGATATAATCGGTAAAGGTGGTGTAACCGGAAATGCCAGAGGCAGTCATTTGCATTTGGAAACTATTTACAAGGGCAATCATATCAATCCGGAATACATTTTCGATTTCGGTAAGAATAACAATATACGTAGTTCAACTATTTGGGTATCAGATAAATGGATGACTCCTTACCTGCACAGTTCAAAAAGACAAAGTACAATTGATATAGCAACTAGCCTTGAAGAAGCCAATGCTGTAAAGGCCAATACACTTAGAACACATATTATTAGAAAAGGAGATTCTCTTTACGGAATTGCACGTAAATATGGTGTTACGGTTGCGGCTCTTTGTAAAGCCAATAAAATAAAAAGTACAAAAATTCTAAAACCAGGGCAACGGTTGATCATAGGTTTATAGACTACATCTTGGCTAATACAACCAATTGTGCTCCATTACTATCAATATTTCGGTTTCCGTATACAAATATGATCTTTTCAATAGTTCGATAATAACCGATAAGCTCAAAAGGAGACGTAGAACTACCTTTTTTTAGTGGATTGGATATACTGTGATACTCTGAAGTCTTATCACTATACATCACTTTAAGGGCTTTAACATAAACTGTAGATTTTAAAACCTTTACTTTCAAATACTTAACCTGCTCTTGTTGTTCAGGTACTTCCAAAATATCGTAGCCGGTACCTTCACTAACTGTAACCGTTCCTAACTCTGTCCAACTACTTAAATCCTTTACTTTATCAGTAGCTGTAAAAGATAATGTACTTATAAAAATTGGTAGCAATACATACAAAAAAGTATGTGTTCTGAAAAATAGCATTTTTGGGTTGATTACGATTGTTTAGTATCAACGATAAAAATGCTTATATATTACAAAATCAATGATTTATATTTAAAGGCTACTTAACTTATTATTACCAAACAATTGTTTACAAAGTATAAACATCTCTATAGACCGATCTACATTTTTTAGCGTAAGATCGTAATTTAATAATAAGCTTTGAAAATAGATTAGAGTCCTTTTTATGTTGATTATTATGATTCATAGTTTAGCGCATTTAAAGTGTAAAAGTAGTAAATTTACGGTATATTTACAATTACTTAACGTTAAATTAACATT
>JAGQYU010000105.1:0-2010 GCA_020435885.1 Flavobacteriaceae bacterium | reverse complement strand
GTAAGCAAAATAACAGCAGCAATTATTGATTGTGTAGTGATTTTCTCATTAAGGAAATAAGCTCCTAACAACAATGCAATAATTGGGTTTACATAAGTAGATGTAGCAACTTTTTCTGGAGAAACAACCTTCAATAAATAATTAAATGCCGTAAAGGCCACAATGCTACCAAAAACAACTAGTAAAACCATAGAAAGTTGAACTTTATCACTCCAGTCTGTGGGGTTTGTCCAACCTTCATTAAAAGCAAAGCTGGTAATGGCGAGCATAATGCCTCCTGTTAGCATCTGATATCCTGTATTTACAAAATAATTGCTTGGCAGATCAGCCTTAGCAACAAAAATACTTCCGTATGCCCAACTGATCATACATACAAAGATCATTAGTATACCTGCAATAGTTCCTTCTTGAGTGATCAATTCTTTTTGGCTAACTAACAGATAAATACCAATAATACCCAGTATTACGCCAATAAATGACATCGTTTTTATCTCTTTCCCATCAATAATTCGCATCAAAATGAGTACCACTAAAGGTTGAGCAGAGATTTCCAGTGCAGCAAAACCACTATCTACATATTTCAGTGCCCACACCACTACTCCATTTCCAAAAGTTAGAAAAAGAAATCCGGCAATAATAGTATTCTTAAATTGTTTTGCAGTTATGGTAATTTTCTTCCCTAGCAATTTTGCAATGCCAAAAATAAGTAGCCCTGCCGTTACAAAGCGGATGGATGCCAGTTTAAAAGGAGGTAGCTCAGTTACTGCAATTTTATTGAGCAAATAGGTAGATCCCCAAATCACGTAAATAGAAAAGAATGCTAATAAGACCAAAACGGTATTGGGGTGCTTGCTCATAAGTACTGTTGATTTAAGACGCAATATTACGCTTTTCGTTAAAATAAATAATACCTTTGTTAGTACTTAATTAACACAAATTTTAAATGATGAGAACTCTATCTTTATTAGTATCATTCTTGCTCTATACATCTATTTCGCTTTCGCAGAATGTGATGACTCCGGAAATGTTGGTACAACTTAAAAAAGTATCACCTGTTGGAATTTCAAAAGACGGAAAGTATGTTGTTTACCGTACTTCGGAATATTCGTTGGAAAACAATGCTACCGCCAGAACTCTTTATAAAATACCAGTTGCAGGAGGTGAAGCTGAAAAAATTGAATCGTTTAACGACCTGGTTACTGATGCCAGTATTTCTCCAGATGGAAAATATAGACTCTTTTCAGAAGATGTTAAAATAGAGGCTATTACAGGTAGAGAAGTGTATAAAGATTTACCTAATTCAAATGTGTATATGTATAATTCGTTGAATTATAGACATTGGGATACTTGGGAAGATGGTGCTTATGGCCATGTTTTTTATGCTCCGGTAAATGAAAATGCTGCTGCAATTGATATTATGAAAGATGAACCGTACGATTGCCCTCAAAAACCATTTGGAGGTTCAGAAGATTATTTGTGGAGCCCTGATTCTAAAAACATTTTATATGTTACCAAAAAACTACATGGCACAGCTTACGCAGTAAGTACCGATACGGATATCTATCAATATACTATTGATACTAAAACTACTACTAACCTAACTGAATACAACAAAGGTTATGATACGCAACCTGCATTTTCCTCAAAAGGGCAATTGGCATGGCTGCAAATGAAAATCGATGGCTATGAATCTGATAAGAATGATATTGTTGCTTTAGTTGACGACAAACCTTTTAACCTTACTGCTAATTGGGACGGAACTGTAAATTCTTTTATGTGGAGCAATGATGCCAAAAAGATATACTTTGTAGCCCCTACACAAGGTACTGTACAATTGTTTGAAATAGCAGTTCCTAACATTAAGAATAACAAAAAGTTACAGTTGCCAAAACAACTAACAAATGGTCAGTTTGATATACGTGGTATTGTAGGACAAACCGATAATACCTTGGTAGTTACCCGAGGTGATATGAACCATGCTACTGAACTATATACTGTAAATCTTAAAGA
>JAGQYU010000104.1:8665-23785 GCA_020435885.1 Flavobacteriaceae bacterium | reverse complement strand
AGAAATAAAAATAGACGTTTAGAAGATCAACGTATGTTTAACTTTGCTTTGGGTGGTGATCATTTATTTGGCCATGTTGAACTGGATTGGATGGCTTCTTTTTCAAAAGCATCTGAAGAGCGTTTGAATGAAAGATATTTAGAATACGAAAGTGAATACAGTGTAGCATTTAATAATAATGAAGACAAGCCATTGTACACACCTTTAGATGCTGCAGATGCAAATTATGCCAACTTTGAATTTGGTGAATTAACAGAAGAGAATCAATATACCGAGGAGGAAGATTTTAACTTCTTTATCAATGCAAAGGCACCTGTGTCTCTAGTACAAGATAGAAATGGCTTTTTAAAATTTGGCGCTAAAGCTAGGTTGAAAAATAAGAATAGAAAAAATGACTTTACCGAATATAGCCCTGAAACAGGTGATTTTGATGAACTGGGGATGGTAGGTACAAGAAATTACTCTGATCCTGATTTTCTTGCAGGGAGCCAATACGAAGTAGGCTATTTTGCAGCACCAGAATTTTTAGGAAAGTTAGATATTTACAATGAATCACTTTTTGAAAGTGAAGATTTACCGGAAGAATATTTAACAGCTAATTTTGATGTTAAGGAAAACGTGTTTGCAGGCTATGCCATGATAGACCAAGAGCTATCTGATAAGTTCAGCATTTTAGTAGGGCTTAGAGTAGAACATACATCAATTGACAGTGAAGGTAATGAACTTACTTTTAATGAAGATGGAGATTATGCAGGCACAACTGTTCTAAAAGATAAAAACTCCTATACAAACGTACTTCCGGGAGTTCATTTTAAATATAATGTTGCTGATAATACTGTTTTACGTTTTGCTTGGACAAACACCTTAGCACGTCCAAATTATGTTGATTTAGTTCCTTATCAGGAGCTAAATCGTGAAGATAAAGAGATCTTTTTAGGAAATTCTGAGTTAGACCCAACTACTTCTATGAACTTCGATTTTATGGCTGAGCATTATTTTAAATCAGTGGGTATAATTTCAGGAGGTTTATTTTATAAAGACATAAAAGATTTTGTGTATACAAATCAAACAGAAAATGCAGAAGGGTATGAAATATACCAACCGTTAAACGGAGAAGGAGCTACAGTTTTTGGTGCTGAAATATCTTTTCAACGTCGTTTGGATTTCTTGCCTGGGTTTGCTAAAAATTTCAGTATTTATTTAAACTATACCTATTTAACTTCAAAAGCTGACGGTATTTATAATGAAGATGGTGAAGAACGCTCTGATTTAGATTTACCACAAACAGCTCCAAATATGTTCAACGGCTCCTTAGCATACAATGCTAAAACTTTCAGTTTGCGTTTATCAGGTAATTTTTCAGATGCCTATATCGATGATATTGGAGGAAATCCTTTTGAAGACAGATATTATGATAAGCAATTTTTCTTAGATTTTAATGCCAATGTTGCTATCAATAAAAATCTAAGTTTATACGTTAACCTGAATAATATCACCAATCAGCCATTACGTTACTATCAAGGGGTAAGCAGCCGTACCATGCAGATGGAATATTATGAAAAAAGACTGACCTTTGGCTTGAAATATGATTTATTCAAAAAATAAGAAATGAAATATTTTTTCTTGATACTATCGGTATTGTTATTTATTTCATGCAAAAAACAATTACCGGAAATAAGACCTACGTTGGTTACAGAAAAAGTTCCGCATGATAGTGATGATCCGGCTATTTGGATCAACAAAGAGAACCCTGAGCAAAGCATTGTTTTCGGAACAGATAAAGATGAAGTTAATGGTGGCGTATATGCTTTTGACCTTAATGGGAAGATCATAAAAGAAAAAAGCATTACAGGTATCAGTTACCCTAACAATGTGGATGTTGAATACGGCTTTAAATTGAATGATTCTACAGATATAGATATTTTGATGTTTACCGAAAGAGAAAAGCATCAAATACGATTATTTTCTGTACCTGATATGGTGCCGTTAGATAACGGAGGATTTAAGGTTTTTGAAGATGAAACTGATACAGAAATGAAACGACCTATGGGGATTTCGATATATAGAAATCCTCAAACAGGCGCTATTTCTGCAATTGTAAGCAGAAAGAATGGTCCTACAGAAGGTTATTTATATCAATACGAACTAACTTCAGATTCTACAGGAGTTAAAGCGACATTGCTTAGGAAATTCGGTAAATTCAGTGGTAAAAAAGAAATAGAAGCCATTGCTGTAGATGACGAATCAGGATATATTTATTATTCAGATGAAGGTGTGGGGATTAGAAAATATTATGCTAATCCCAGTAAAGGGAATGATGAAATTTCACTTTTTGGAGGTGAGTATTTTAAAGACGATATTGAAGGCATAGCTATTGCTACTTACGCTAATAATACCGGGTTTATCATTGTAAGTAATCAGCAAGATCATACGTTCAATATTTTTAAAAGAGGTGATAATGCTTTTGTAAAAACCGTTAATTTAGGAACGTTGGAAACAGATGGTTGTGATGTTACAACTACATCATTGGGGAATAAATTTCCAAAAGGTTTATTTGTTTCCATGAATGATGAGCAAGACTTTTTTTACCATTCGCTGGATTCTTTAAAGCTCAATAATTAAAATAAAAAAAAGCCTCGTTAATTACGAGGCTTTTTTTTATTTTGTTTAATATAACTTTATCCTTTAATACTGGCTTTTAAGTATTCTCTGTTCATTCTGGCAATATTCTCTAAAGAAATACCTTTTGGACATTCTACCTCACAGGCTCCAGTATTAGTACAGTTACCAAAACCTTCTTCATCCATTTGTTTTACCATATTCATTACACGTTGTGTAGCTTCTACTTTCCCTTGGGGAAGAAGCGCAAACTGAGAAACTTTAGCAGAAACGAACAACATTGCCGAAGCATTTTTACACGATGCCACACAGGCTCCGCAACCAATGCAAGTAGCTGCATCCATAGCTTTATCAGCCGCTTCTTTTGATATTAAGATCGAATTAGCATCCGTTGTATTTCCGGAAGTGTTTACCGAAATATAACCTCCAGCTTGCTGAATACGCTCAAAAGCAGTGCGGTCTACAATTAAATCTTTAATTACAGGGAATGCTTTAGAGCGGAAAGGTTCAATGTAAATTGAATCTCCGTCTTTGAACATTCTCATGTGTAGCTGACAGGTTGTAATACCTCTGTCCGGGCCATGAGGCTCCCCATTAATTTGTAAAGAGCACATGCCGCAAATACCTTCTCTACAGTCATGGTCAAAAGCTACAGGTTCTTCGCCTTTGGCTACTAAGCCCTCGTTCAACACATCCATCATTTCTAAGAAAGACATGTGTTCTGAAATATCTTTAACGTTATATTGTACCATTTTGCCCTTGTCTTGAGGGCCTTTTTGTCTCCAAATATGCAAGGTTAAATTCATAATGTCTTATTTATATGAACGTGTTTTTAATTCAATATCTTTAAACTCAAGGTTTTCTTTGTGAAGTTTAGCTTCACTAGGTTTTCCGGTAAACTCCCATGCCGATACGTAGGCAAAGTTCTTATCATCACGTAGTGCTTCACCTTCTTCGGTTTGATATTCTTCACGGAAGTGCCCACCACAAGATTCTTTTCTTTCTAGAGCATCTAGGGCAAATAGTTCTCCTAATTCTAAGAAATCAGCTACCCTACATGCTTTTTCAAGCTCTTGGTTCAGTTCGTTCATGCTTCCAGGAACTTTTACATTTTTCCAGAAATCATCTCTAATCTCCTGAATTTCTTTAATAGCTTCTTTCAATCCTTTTTCGTTACGAGCCATACCTACTTTATCCCACATTACTTTTCCAAGTTTTTTGTGGTAATAGTCTACGGAATTTGTTCCATTATTATTCACGAAGAATTCTAAGCGTTCTTTCACAGCTTTTTCAGCATCTTCAAATTCTTTAGTGTCATTTGGAATCCTCCCTGTACGGATATCACTAGAGAGATAATCACCAATGGTATATGGTAGTACAAAGTAACCATCAGCCAAGCCTTGCATAAGTGCAGAAGCACCTAAGCGGTTAGCACCGTGATCTGAGAAGTTGGCCTCACCAATACAATACAATCCGGGAACAGTAGTCATCAGATTGTAATCTACCCAAAGTCCACCCATAGTGTAGTGGGTTGCAGGATAGATCATCATTGGGGTTTTATATGGATTTTCGTCAACGATCTTTTCATACATTTGGAAAAGGTTGCCATATTTTGCCTCTACAACGGCTTCACCAAGTTCTATGATCTTTTCTTTAGAAGGATTGTGAATACCTTTAATTTTAGCTTGCTCTTTACCATAGCGCTCAATGGCGGAAGAGAAATCTAAGTAAACTGCCTCACCGGTCTTATTAACACCAAATCCGGCATCACAACGCTCTTTAGCGGCTCTAGACGCCACATCACGAGGTACTAAGTTACCGAAAGCAGGATAACGTCGTTCTAAATAATAATCACGTTTTTCTTCAGGGAGCTCAGTAGGTTTTAGTTTCCCTTCACGGATAGCCATTACATCTTCTTCATATTTTGGCACCCAGATTCGGCCATCATTACGAAGAGATTCAGACATCAACGTAAGTTTAGACTGATAATCTCCTGAACGTGGAATACAGGTTGGGTGTATTTGTGTAAAACACGGGTTTGCAAAGTAAGCGCCTTTTTTATGAGCTTTCCATGCGGCTGTGGCATTAGAACCCATGGCGTTGGTAGAAAGGAAATATACGTTTCCGTAACCTCCTGTTGCCAATACTACTGCATGTGCTGAATGACGTTCTATTTCGCCTGTTACTAGGTTTCTTGCAATGATACCACGTGCTTTGCCATCAACAATTACTACGTCTAACATTTCGTGGCGATTGTACATTTCAATTTTACCACGTGCTATTTGACGGTTCATAGCTGAGTAGGCACCTAACAATAATTGCTGACCCGTTTGCCCTTTGGCATAGAACGTACGTGATACTAACACGCCACCAAAAGAACGGTTATCAAGTTGCCCACCATAATCACGGGCAAAAGGCACGCCTTGTGCTACGCACTGATCGATGATGTTGCCTGAAACTTCTGATAAACGATACACGTTAGCTTCTCTTGAACGGTAATCACCACCTTTAACGGTATCGTAGAATAATCGGTAAACAGAGTCGCCATCTCCTTGATAGTTTTTAGCAGCGTTTATTCCGCCTTGAGCGGCAATAGAGTGTGCTCTTCTGGGAGAATCTTGGTAAGCAAATGCTTTTACATTATAACCAAGTTCGGCAAGCGTCGCAGCTGCTGAACCTCCGGCCAAACCGGTACCTACAACAATAACATCAATCGATCGTTTGTTGGCAGGGTTTACCAAGTTTATTTTGTCTTTATAGGATGTCCATTTGTCTTTGATTGGACCTTGTGGTACTTTCGAGTTTAAAGTCGTCATAAGATTAAGGTATTAGTGGCTAAAGTGATGATAAAGGGCAATGATTATAAAACCTAGCGGAATAATTATTGAATACCACTTGCCTAACGATTTTACACACTTAGTATATTTATTATTACAACCAACGGTTTGAAACGCTGATTGAAAACCATGTAATAGGTGAAGAGCTAACAACACAAAAGCAACTACATAAGCACCAACCCTAATAGGGCTCATAAACTTATGCTGAAGCTCTTCAAAATATCTGGTTGGGTTTTCAGGAAGGCCTTCTACGTATTTGTAATTCATTTCCGGCAACCAAAAGTCAACAAAATGTAATATTAAAAAGGCTAATATTACCAATCCGGAATAGATCATATTTCTAGACATCCAACTGGCATTGGCAGCCCCGTTGTATTTTACATAGCTAACACCTCTTGAAGCTTTGTTTTTTGCTTCTAATACAAACCCCATTACAAAGTGAAAAACAACACCAATGATAAGCACCGGCTGTAAACCAAATTGTATTAACGGATTGGTACCCATAAAATGGGACAATTGGTTAAAAACTTCCTCACTGAAAAGGGATGTAATATTAACCGTTAAATGTATTAGTAAGAAAATTATTAGGAAGAATGCAGAGAGCGCCATGGCTATTTTTCTTCCTATAGAAGATTTGAACAATCCACTCATTTTTGATTAGTTTTTTATATGGTAAACAAATGTACTATTTACTTTTTTTAGGTCAAAAACCAATGTTGTTATTTTTCATTATTTATAATCATTTTAATTAAGGTAAAAAACAGTATATGACCATGCAAAAATTTTCACAATTAGTTATGAATATTGATATTATAATTACTACAGGAAAACAGTATCTTTATGTCGCTTAAAAAATAGTAATGCAACAAACGCCTAAGCATATATTACAGCCATTATCATGGGTAGAGCTTCATGCTGATTATCTGTTCAATTATGCATTCCCCAGATTGAATGATGAAGAACTGGCCAAAGATGTTGTTCAGGAAACTTTTTTTGCGGGTTTAAAAGGAGTTGAAAATTTTAAAGGCGAAGCTTCTGAGCGTACTTGGTTAGTATCTATTTTAAAAAGAAAGATAATTGATCATTACAGAAAAATGAATTCCGCAAAGGGAAAAGCAGAGGTAAAAGTCAATTTTTATGAAGATGGAGACAAAAAAGGAAATTGGCTGGAAGAAAGAGTTCCGCATGCTTGGGATAATTTAGCAGAAAGGGATATTGAGAATGATGAATTAAAAAAAGTGTTAGAGGCCTGTATTGAAAACCTTCCGGATAAACAAAAAATGGTTTTCTTAATGAAGCAGGTACAGCACTATGAAACAGATGAGATATGTAAAGAACTAGACATAACTCCGTCTAACTTATGGGTAATCATCCATAGAGCAAGGCATCAGTTAAGAAAATGTCTGGAAGATAATTGGTTTGCAAAATAGAACAGTATGGGTAGGTTTTTTATAAATTGTGATGAGGCAACGACTATTTGTAATAAGAGTCAGTATAATGAGGCGACTTTTATAGAGAAGCTTAAATTGAGCTTTCATCTTTTTATATGTAAAAAGTGCGGAATGTATTCTAAGCAAAATGCTACTGTAACAAAAGTTTGTGATAAACATTTAAAGAAACCTAAATGCGACTGTAAATTAACAGAGCAGGAAAAAGAAACGCTTCAGCAAAAGATAAATGAGCAGCTAAAATAATTTTATGGATTTTTTACCCGAAAATATAGATGCTTATGTAGTAGCTCATTCGCAAGAAGAACCTCCGCTATTAAAAGAATTAAGCCGAGAAACATGGCAAAAGGTGTTAAATCCAAGAATGCTAAGTGGCACTTTTCAGGGGAGGGTTTTATCTATGTTATCAAAGCTAATTAGACCCAAAACTGTTTTAGAAATCGGTACTTACACAGGGTATTCTGCACTTTGTTTAGCTGAAGGGTTGGCTGAAAAAGGTGTAATTCACACCATTGATAAAAATGAAGAACTGAGTAATATTCAACAGAAATATTTTAACAAATCAGTTTATAAAGATCAGATAAAACAGTACACAGGTAATGCATTGGAGATAATTCCAACCATTAAAGAAAAGTTTGACCTCGTTTTTATTGATGCCGATAAGTGTAATTATGTAAACTATTTTCATTTGATCATTGAAAAAATGAACAAAGGGGGTGTAATTTTATCAGACAATGTGTTATGGAGCGGTAAAGTTGTAGAAGAATTAGACCCTAAAGACCAAGACACTAACGTATTACTGGCGTATAACCAACTTTTAAATACTGATGATAGATTGGAAACTGTAATTCTTCCTATTAGAGATGGATTAACTATTAGCAGAGTGAAGTAATTAGAATTTCCAAGCCTTATTTTGATGAAAAGAAAAAAATTGAAGATCATTTTATTATTCATTATAATAGCTGGATTTTTAGTGCCGGAGAATATCAAAATGCCGGTTAAGGGAGCCTCAAAATCTGACTATAATGCTAATTCTTTTTGGTATCACCCTTGGGGAAAATCTATTACGCATAAAGGGGTTGATATTTTTGCTAAAAAAGGAACTGATGTAAATTCAGCAACAAATGGATTTGTTTTTTATTCAGGAAAGATAAGTTTAGGAGGAAATTTTGTTTTAATTTTTGGACCTAAGTGGCGTTTGCACTATTATGCACATTTAGAAGAAAGAAAAGTTTCTTCTCTAACTTTTGTAAATAAGAAAACCGTAATTGGTACGGTTGGATCAAGTGGTAATGCAGTTGGGAAACAACCTCATTTACATTATTCTATTTTAACTATTTTCCCGTACGTGTGGAAGATAGATTCTGACAAACAAGGATGGAAAAAGATGTTTTATTTAAACCCAATTGAGGCGTTGGAAAAGGAATAATTATGATATTGAACGAAGTGAAGAATTTTGAAATATTTCACTTCGCTCAATATGATGATATAAATCAATAGCCCCTAACTGCTTTTAAAGCATCTATATTCCCATAGCCAAAATCACTATTTTTTGTAGGATAAAAAGCTGAAGCTTCTTTTAAACGTTGTAGTACCTGATCTCTATTCCATGAAGGGTATTTAGACCATACCAGTGCTGCTGTACCTGCTGTGAATGCAGTTGCCACTGATGAGCCTCCAAAGTAATTCGCTTCTCCGGTATAGAAACCAATAACCGGCTGATGATTGTTGTTTCCTCTTTCCATTACCACGGTAAAATCTATTTTGCTTCCGGTGTGGCAAACATCGCATTCCTCATAACCTACACCTTCTTCAATGCCGGTAACTGCTACTGTTTCATTCATGGATGCTGGGAAGATAACCCCATACCAGTTAGTAAAGTCTGTTGAGGTGCCACCGGCAGCAAAGATCAATTTACCTTTAGAATAAGCATATTTTACAGCATCTTCAATTTTGCCGATAGACCAAGGATATCCAATAGACATAGAAATGATCTTTACATCACTTCTATTGCCCAATGCTTTTAGAGCGTTGGCCACGCCGTTGCGTTCGTGGTAACCATCCAACACTACATCTTCAGTTCCCCTATATGATATTAAATTACATTCGTAAGCAACACCGATAAATTGTGAGGCATAATTAGGAGCGCCAACAGTAGCACAAGCACTAGTTCCATGGCCACATTTATCGTTGGGGCCATCTGTTGAAGTAGACCATGGCCACCATGAATCTACATAGGTACCATATTTTATTTTTGAATGTATCTGCTGGAGTAAGAATCATCAAATCTAGAACCTAAATAGGCCTGATTTGAAGAAACTCCTGTGTCTATAACGCCGACTCCAATACCACGCCCGGTACTGTAAGCCCATGCATCATCAATATTGTGTGTGTAATAGTTCCAAGGCACTTTTGCTCCTGTGGAAGTAGTTCCATAATCGCTACTGCTGATACTCTCACCTGATTGGCTGCATCCTTTTGATGATTTCGTAGGTATTTTATTGCCTGTATATACAAATCCATCAGGTTCTAAGTAACGTATATTCTCTTTTTTTCGGAGTTCGGTTACGGTTGCTAAATCGGTCACTTTTACATCAATAAAGTTCAAGATATCATCATCTGCAATAATAACGTTCTGTTTACTTTTTGTGAAACTAGCTGTTGTATTTTCAACGGTTTTAATGATGTCTTCTTTGATTGAAGTAAGTTTTGTGCTTTTTTCTATTCTAAAAGATTCTTTTTCTTCACCGTAGCCAACTGTTAAAATATTATTTCCATGCACAGTGGCGCTCCAAAGCAGTAAATCATTAGCGTCTTTCCAGTTGAAAGAACCATTTAATTCAATTAATTTGGTAATTTGATCATTAACTTCAGCAACTGATAATGGCTCTTGTTGCATAGCAGATTGATCGATCATTTCTTCCTGAAACTGTACTTCTTCATTGGTACATGATGCTATAATAAACAGCAGTACCAACCCATAGAGCAGGTTGATTTTTTTCATAGGAATTAGGTTTGTTTAGTTAGACTTAGTTGTTAAATACCACTATTTTTTATAGTGACATTTCTCAAATTTAATGAATTTTTCGTAAAAAGAATAAACTGATTTTATAGAATGTGTATCCGATAAGCATTCCTATTAACATTCCTATAAAAATATCTATAGGGTAGTGTACACCAATGTAGACCCGACTGTAGGCAAAAAGAAGTGGCCAAATCAGTAAAAAGTAAATTAGTTTAAAATGCTTTTTGAGCGTAAATATCATAAAGGTAGTTACCGCAAAAGAAGTGGTTGAATGTCCTGAAACAAAGCTGTAGCTTCTGGGTCTTTTTAAAATGCGGATTACAGTGTTAATTGTAGGATCATTATTGGGGCGCAATCTGGCAAAATATTCTTTCAGTACATTTACAAATTGATCTGAAAAAGTGATCATTATAGCAACGATTAGTACCAGAAATAACCCTTTTTTCCAGCCGTAAGCTTTCATCACTAAAAAAAGCATCAAAGCAAAAAGCGGTATCCATGTAAATTGTTGTGTTAAGTATAACCAAAAAGTATCCCACGATTCATTGCCTAAACCGTTGAGGTATTGAAATAATTGTTTATCGTATTGGATGATTCTGTCTATGAAGTCCAAGTTATAGATTACGTTTTATGGGCCCGGTAATTTCATCAATATTATCCTGAACCTTATTTTTTATTTTGGTAACTTCGTTGGCAATATCTTTGGTAAAATTAGTGTCAATTCCCTGTTTTTCAGCAGTTTGATTGATCTCTCTTTTGATTTCGTTGGTAGCATCTTTTAGTTGACGCATACCTTTTCCTAAACCACGTGCCAATGTTGGAATTTTATCTGCTCCAAAAAGCATTAACACTATGACCAATATCACAAAGATTTCTGCCCCGCTGATGAATAGAAAATGCATAGACACTTAAATTATATAACAAAGATAATATAAATAGCGGATTCTACACTTTGGGTGCTTAGGTAAAATTTTTGTTAATGAATAGGTGTTTTTTAAAATTGATAAAGAATAAATCATTTACCTGATAACATCCTTTTGATCTCGTTCAATTTCATCAGGGCTTCTACAGGTGTCAGTGTGTCTATATTAGTAGAGAGAATTTCTTCTTTAATATCTTCCAATAAAGGGTCATCTAATTTAAAAAAGCTCAACTGCGCTTCTGTTTCAGAAGCATGTTTTAGTTTTTCTTTGATTTCATCTGAGCTATGACTCTCTTCTAATTTTTTGAGCATTTTTCCGGCACGGTGGATTACAGAACCCGGCATACCTGCCAATTTAGCTACATGGATACCAAAACTATGTTCACTACCGCCGGGCACTAATTTTCTGAGGAATATTACGTTGTCTTTCAATTCCTTAACGGAAACATTGTAATTTTTAATACGTTCAAAGGTTTCGGTCATATCATTCAACTCATGATAATGGGTAGCAAAAAGTGTTTTCGCTTTGGTAGGGTGCTCATGCAGATATTCGGCAATAGCCCATGCAATGGAAATACCGTCATACGTGCTGGTTCCACGACCAATCTCATCCAGTAATACCAAACTACGTTCAGAAATGTTATTAAGAATATTAGCAGTTTCATTCATTTCCACCATAAAGGTAGATTCTCCCATAGAAATATTATCACTGGCACCTACTCGTGTAAAGATCTTATCCACAATGCCAATACGAGCTTGCTGCGCTGGCACATAACTACCCATTTGAGCCAACAACACTATCAAAGCAGTTTGGCGGAGTATAGCCGATTTACCGCTCATGTTGGGCCCCGTAATCATGATGATCTGTTGTTGGTTACGACTCAACACCACATCATTAGCTACATATTGCTCACCAATAGGCAATTTTTTCTCAATAACCGGATGGCGTCCGTTTTTTATTTCCAGTTCGGTGGTTTCATCCATGTGGGGGCGCACATAATTGTTCTCTTTCGCATTTAATGCAAATGAACAGAGGCAATCTAAAAATGCGATTTGTTGGGCATTTTGTTGTACCTGCTGGATAAAAGAAAGCATAAAATGAAGCAACTCGGTAAACAGTTCTTGCTCTAGTATGCTAATCTTTTCTTCAGCGCCTAAAATTTTAGTTTCGTACTCTTTAAGCTCTTCCGTAATGTAACGCTCGGCATTAACCAGTGTTTGCTTACGTATCCAGTCTTGCGGAACTTTGTCTTTGTGGGTATTACGTACTTCAATATAATAGCCAAAAACATTGTTAAACGCTATTTTAAGGCTCGGAATTCCGGTACATTCCGTTTCACGTGCCAGCATATCATCAAGGTAATCCTTACCGGAAGTTGCCATTTTTCTCAGGTCATCCAGTTCTACAGATACACCATTGGCTATGGCATTCCCTTTATTGATGTTTACAGGAGCTTCGTTGTGTAAAGTATTAGCGATTTTATCGATTAACTCATTGCAAGAATATAGGTTTTTACCCAATCGTTGCAAGGTTTCGTTATCACTTTTCTCTGCAGCTTCTTTAATTGGAAAAATAGCTTTTAGCGAATCTTTTAGCAAGACAACCTCTCGGGGATTTATTTTACCCGTAGCTACTTTAGAAATTAACCTTTCTATATCGCTGATCTGCTTTATTTGATAAACACATGTATTATAAAAAGTATCATGATCTATCAGATATTTAACAATTTCATGACGCTTTTGAATTTGCTTTAAATTCTTCAACGGTAAGGCCAACCATCGTTTTAAAAGCCGCCCGCCCATGGGTGAAATGGTTCGATCTATAACATCCAATAAAGTAACTGCTTCCGGTGAATTGGAAGCATACAACTCCAAATTGCGAATGGTAAACCTATCCATCCACACATAATGGTCTTCTTCAACGCGTTGGATGGTAGCAATGTGGTCTAACTGACTATGCTGCGTTTCTGAAAGGTAATAGAGAATGGCTCCGGCGGCAATGGTACCGTTTTCCAGATCATCTACCCCAAAACCTTTTAATGAGGCTACTTTAAAATGATTGGTAAGGTTTTCATTAGCATAATCGTTTTGAAAAACCCAATCATCCAAAAAGAAGCGATTGTATCTATTACCGAAAACTTCAATAAACTTCCCTTTGTATTGTTTTTGAACAAGGATTTCGCTGGGGCTGAAGTTTTGTAGTAGTTTATCAATATATTCATCATTGCCTTCAGCTACAAAAAATTCTCCGGTAGAAACGTCTAGAAAAGAAATACCCAGTTGTTTTTTGCCAAAATGAATACCCGCCAAAAAATTGTTGGATTTTGATTGTAAAACCTCATCATTTAAAGCAACGCCAGGCGTTACAAGCTCCGTTACACCACGTTTTACAATGGTTTTGGTCATTTTTGGATCTTCCAGCTGATCGCAGATAGCAACTCTAAGTCCGGCTTTTACTAGTTTAGGAAGGTATGTATTTAAGGAATGATGCGGAAATCCTGCCAAAGCAGTTTCACTTTCACTACCCGATCCGCGTTTGGTAAGAACAATGCCCAAAATTTGTGCTGCTTTTGTAGCATCTTGTCCAAAAGTTTCGTAAAAATCGCCTACCCTAAACAATAACATAGCATCAGGATATTTAGCCTTAATGCTGTTGTATTGTTTCATTAAAGGAGTGACTTTTGTACTTTTGGCAGCCAATGAAAGTATTTTTAAATTAGTTTTGCGAAGTTAATTATTCAGAAGTAAAGATAGCATTTTTTATGAGGAAATTGAAGAACAGCGAGCTTGACAGATTAACAAATGATGAGTTTAAAGAAGCTGAAAAAACACCTTTGATTGTTGTGTTGGATAACATCAGAAGTTTGAACAATATTGGCTCGGTTTTTAGAACTAGTGATGCTTTTTTGATAGAGAAAATATATCTATGTGGTATTACAGCAAAACCACCGCACAAAGACATTCATAAAACAGCGCTGGGGGCTACTGAAACTGTAGCGTGGGAGTATGTAGAAGATGTGCTGGAATTAGTTAAAAACCTTCAGAAAGAAGGTGTTGTAATAGCATCGATTGAACAGGCTGATAACAGTGTGGCATTGCAAAATTTTATCCCTGAAAAGGATAAAAAATTAGCAGTGGTTTTTGGTAATGAGGTAAAAGGGGTACAGCAGAAAGTGGTTTCGGCATCTGATTTTTGTGTAGAAATTCCGCAGTACGGCACTAAACATTCGTTAAATATTTCGGTAAGTTGTGGTGTGGTACTTTGGGATTTATTTAACAAATTAACAAAGTAAAAACAGTATTTTTAGGCATGGAAGATTTTAAACTTTTTTTGAAATTAGGCTTAGACCATGTGCTGGATTTTTCAGCATATGATCATATTCTTTTTTTAATTGCACTAGCAGTAGTTTATCAGTTAAACAACTGGAAAAAAGTGTTGTGGCTTATCACTCTTTTCACAATTGGACATACGTTAACGTTGGCATTGTCGGCCTACAAAGTTCTGAATATCAGAATTGATATAGTAGAATTTTTAATACCGTTAACTATTTTTATTACAGCTTTTATCAATTTGCTTACAGCAAACAATTCAAGCTCACCAAAAGTTAATATCAATTTGTTTTTCGCTTTCTTTTTTGGTCTTATCCATGGTTTAGGGTTTTCGAATTATTTTAGGATGATCATAGAAGATACTGATAGTAAGTTATTACCTTTAATAGAGTTCGCTTTGGGGATAGAAGTAGCTCAGGTTATCATTGTGTTAGGTATTTTGCTAATTGGACTTTTTGCTCAAAGAGTTTTAAAAGTATCAAAAAGAGATTGGGTATTGATACTATCATCCATTGTAATAGGTTTTGTGATACCTATGCTGATTGAACGCAAATTTTGGTAAAAGTTTAACAGCATTTAAGTAAATTTTCTTAGTACTTTGTCGTATTAAAATAAACCACTATTTTAGGAGTTATTATTTTTACTAACCTTACTGATTAATAACATTTTCAATTCAATGACGGAAAAGAAACAACGCAGGTATGATGTTGCTTATTTAAAAATGGCAAAAGAATGGGCTAAATTATCATACTGTAAACGTAAACAAGTAGGAGCGTTGATTGTAAAAGATAAAATGATTATTTCTGACGGTTACAACGGTACACCTACCGGATTTGAAAATGTTTGTGAAGATAATGAAGGAAGCACTAAATGGTATGTATTACATGCAGAGGCCAACGCCATACTAAAAGTGGCTTCTTCAACGCAATCATGTAAAGG